>PKSZ01000553.1 GCA_002869425.1 Marinilabiliales bacterium | reverse complement strand
TATATGCTCCATTAATGTTATTTGTAGCATTGGTCTCTTGCAATAAAGAGGAAGAAGAAATTCCCGATGAAACATCTGATAAATTGGTATTTGAAAGTCTTGAAGTTAGCCAAGATACATTGATGATTGATGAAACCATTCAGCTTACTGCAACTGCAACAGGTGAAGATTTATCTTATACATGGAATGCAGAAAAAGGAAATATTATAGGTAGTGGTAGTAAGGTTGATTATGCACCTTCTCCTTGTACAATTGGAAAAGTAAGTATCGAGTGTACAGTGAAAGATAAATCTGGTGATAGTGAATCAAAATCTGTAGATATTTATGTCATGTAAATCCTTTTTGTGGTTAGGAATTGCTTTAGTTTTACTGGTTTGTATTCCCTTTTATGCAAAATCACAATGTTTTTCATCTCCTGGAAATCCCATAGGAGGAACTGCAAATATGGGTACTGTAGGAGAAAGTATGCTTAGAATAGCAGCTTTCTATAAATATACACGATCCGATCAATATTTTGAAGGAGGAGAAAAAACTGATTACAAGCTGGTAGATAAAGCTCGGTATAATTTTTTAGGTTTAACTCTTGGGTATGGAATTACCAAGAAGCTTACTATAGAGAATGAAACAGGTTATTTTCTTGAGAAGTTTCAGGAATATAATTTCGCAAATTATACGCAACAAGGTTATGGTTTATCCAATGCTCTGCTATCGATAAAATATGCTATATATAGCAATCCTGAAAAAAGATTTGAATGGTCAGCCGGATTAGGATCTAAAATACCCTTAAGAAAATCGGCACAGGTAATTGATGGAGTAGAACAGCATATTGATGTACAACCATCCACGGGTAGTTATGGGATTGTTTTTCAGAATTTTCTAATCAAAGAAAATTCTTTTACAGGTACTCGCTTTTTTTTGATCAATCGTTTTGAGTATAATTTTGAAAATCCTGTTAACTATTTCAATAATGGAGTACAATATAAGTTTGGAAATGCATATTATACTTCATTTTTTGTATCCAAACACTTGTGGTTTTCATGGACCAAAGGTGATGGTGCATGGACTGCAATTGCTCAATTAAGAAACGAAACCCGTCAGAAACGGAAAGAAAATGGTGATTTGGTTGCTGCTTCAGGAAATAGCATATTTTACTTTAGTCCGCAAATTAATATTACGCTGTTTCATCGATTGAACTTTTCAACCATTCTTGATATTCCTCTTTATCAATATTACAATGAAATCCAATTGGGTAGTGGACCAGCAATAATGCTTAACTTATCTTTTGATTTGTTTGGGGAGGAGTGGTAGATTTTATAATGTACCCCCGGCGGGAATCGAACCCACATCGCCGGAACCGGAATCCGGTATTCTATCCATTGAACTACGGGGGCAAGCCGTCGCAAATATATTATATTTATTAGTTATTGTAAACTCATTTCTATAATAAACTTATTCCATCACAGAAATATTTTTTCCTTATATTGTATGGGTTTTGATAATCTTTGATATGAAGAAGCTTAGCTTTCTAATTATATTGTGTTTACACTTGATCCCATTGCAAGCCCAATCTTGGCAGGAGCTGCAAAATGAATGTGAGCAATATATAGATGCTGGGCAATTTGATGCGGCATTAAAGCAAGCGGAAAAAATGTATTCCTATGCTGATCGAAAATATGATAAGTTATCGGAAGAGTATATTTATTCACTACGGACAATTGCTAAGATTTATAACTTATCAAGAAATAGCAAGAAAGCTGTTGAATATTAT
This sequence comes from Marinilabiliales bacterium, assembly GCA_002869425.1. Taxonomy (GTDB): domain Bacteria; phylum Bacteroidota; class Bacteroidia; order Bacteroidales; family BM523; genus BM523. Next base: position 2,015 of record PKSZ01000553.1, on the reverse strand, counting down.
CATGAAGCATACAGCCTGATATTGGCACGCATCAAGAAGAATGTTCCGGGTATGGGCATGAGTCTTGATTACACAAAGGATTATTTCAGCTATGTAACAGATCCTGTCGCAAATGCTCAATTTTACGAAAAAGCCTGTGATCGTATGATGAAGGTAGATACAGTTGATTATACAGTTTTGACAGATATTACCAAATATTATACGGATGCAATTGCCCAAACTTATGGTACAGCAAGCCCTGAACAGAAAGACCTGTCACCAGAAGAAGGCTCAATAGATGATGAGCTTTATCTGGCTTACTATGATAGTGTTATAAAGGCTGGTATGCAATATGGAAAATACGAACAAGCATTAAAAAATATAGCACTTATACGAAAATTCAGGGAGGATAAGCAAGATACTGAAAGTATTGAATATGCCTCACATTTTTTTAACAGTGGATATATGCTGTATTTAAAACAGAGATATGATCAATCATATGAAGAATACCAAAAAGGATTTGAACTATGGGAAAAGGGACAATTTGCAATAAATGAATTATATGGTACTTCCATTTATTTTTATGGAGCTCTTTATATGATAAAGCAGGATTGGAGTAGTGTGTTAGAGCTGTTTGAAGCTCATGTTGATGAAATAGAAAAGGCATTGGGCAAGGATTTTATTTTCTATGAATCTGTTTTGAGCAGCTTGGCTTCAGCATATAAAGTTAAGGGTGAGTATGATAAGGCAGAAGAATTCTATGAGCGTTAAAAAGAAGTAATTTTAGCAAAAGATTCGAAAGATGAAAATAAACTTCTGGGATATTATGTTTCGGTTGCACCCTTGTTTGATAAGCTGGGTAAAAAGGAAAAGGCTAAAGATGCTTACGTGAAGGCAAACTATATGTATTTAAGCTTATTAAATAGCCTTACTTCAAATATTACTTTATCTACAGAGAGCAGAATAGCACAGTCATTTGTTTGGTTTAATTATTCACTTAATTCGTTTTATAGCTTTTGCCTGGCAAATTATTCTAAGTTTCCATATCTGACGGGAGATATCTATAACGATGAAATTGTTAAAAAGGGTATTGTTATGCGTACCATAAAGGAACTGGTTGCTTTGATTGTGAACAGTGATAATGAAGAGTTGAAAGCAGTTTTCGACGAGTGGGTTTTTTACAGGGAACGGTATGCGAAATTGAAAGTTCTTCCTATTTCAGAAAGAAAAGAAAGTCTGGCAGAAATTGAGTCGAAAGTAAGATTGTTGGAACAGCAGATTTCTTCAGGTATTCAAGAGGAGAGGAAAAGCAAGGATAAAGCGACCATTGGTTGGAAAGATATTAAGCAAAAGCTGCAAACTGATGAAGCGGCACTGGAGTTTATTCATTTTCATGCACAGGATATTTCAGGGGAGAAATGGTCTGATAGTATAATGTATTGTGCATTATTGATAAGACCAGATTATACATATCCAAAGCTTATTCCATTGTTTACGGAACGGGATTTCAGAACTTTCCTGAATAGAAATAAGGGAAAAAATGCTTTCGATCAGGTAAGAAGATTATACACAAGGTATAAAAACAAATATAGAAGCTATTTTAAGGGTGATTCGTTATATAATTTTGTTTGGAAACCCATTGAAAAACATTTATCAGGTGTAAATAAAATTTATTACAGTCCTTCTGGATTATTACACAAAATATCTTTTGCAGCCATACCGGTTGAAGATGATCTTTTATTGATAGATAAATATTCATTGCAACATATGAGCTCTACTTCTATGCTTACCAGAGATCATGCTGATATTAAGGTAGATGAAAAGTATAAAGCACTTTTGTATGGTGGAATTTTATACGATTCAGAACCGGATGAGTGGTCTGAGTCCGGAAAACAATTTCGCGAAGACCATAGCGATTATTTTATTAGGGATCGATCGTTTCAATGGACAGATAGTTTAAGGAGTAATATTTCATGGTCATACTTGCAGGGAACACTTAATGAAGTTCAAAAAATAGATAGTCTTCTTACTAAGTA
>PKSZ01000104.1 GCA_002869425.1 Marinilabiliales bacterium | reverse complement strand
GGTGGGTATACAAGGATCAGGATATCGAGGAGATCAAACAGGCTCTTCAGCATGTTGATTATGGATGGATCTGGATTTCATTAATATTTGGTATATTTAGTCATATAAGCCGGGCAATGCGGTGGAGAATGCTCATTAAGCAAATGGGTTACGACATACGTCCGATAAATAGTTTTTTGGCTGTAATGGTAAACTATATTGCAAATCTTGCAGTTCCAAGGCTTGGTGAAGTTTCTCGTTGTGGTGTAATAAAGCAATATGAGAAGGTTCCTTTTACGCAGTCATTTGGAACCGTAATAGCAGAGCGGGCAATAGATTTAATTATGTTGTTTATTCTTTTCCTTGTGGTTTTTGCGGCTGAATCGCCGGTAATTTTAGAATTTCTGCAGACAAACCCCGAAGTTAGCGATAAATTTAAATTCATCTTTGAATCGCCCATGTTTATAGGAATAGTTGCTGCATCGGGTATAGGATTGATTTTGGCATTTTTGGTTTTGAGAAAGAGAATTAATCATTTCAAGATATATATTAAAATAAAAGAGTTTATTCTCAACCTATTAACAGGAATTAAATCAGTATGGCAACTGGAGAAGAAGTGGTTGTTTATTTTACATACTGTATTCATTTGGTCTATGTACTTTGTAATGACGTACATATGCTTCTTTGCCTTTGATTTTACTACCGGGTTTAGCCCATTAAAAGGTTTAACTGTTTTTGTGCTTGCCAGTTTTGGTATGGTAGCACCTGTTCAGGGAGGAATTGGGGCATGGCATTTTATGGTTACCCGAACCTTGTTGATTTTTGGCGTTGCTATTGAACCTGATGGGAATGCATTTGCATTGGTAGTACATGGTGCACAAACATTGATGCTTGTTTTGGTGGGAGCTATGGCTATTATTGCATTACCGCTTGTAAATAGAAAAACAAAAGCAGCCTAAGCAGTTATTAATGCGATTTATTCAACGAAATCAATTTGTTATTAAGCTTGTAATTATTGTGCTCTCATATGGGTATATAATTTACAAACTGACAATCTCAAAAGATGCCATTGCGGAATTGTTTCATACTGTTTCTGATGGTGTACTGTTTTTTATGATTTTGCTTTTTTTATTGATGACGGCCAACTGGCTTGTGGAGACAGCAAAGTGGTTTTTACTTACCAAGAGTATTGAAAAACAGAGATTCTGGAGTTTATTTGCTGCAGTTTTATCGGGAGTGGGCGTTTCCATATTTACACCGGGTAGGGTTGGACAATTTGCCGGAAGGATTATTTTTCTTAAGGAAGAGAATAGGGCAAAAGGTATCACTGCCAGTATTTCAGGTTCAGTAGCACAGTGGTTTACAACCATAATAATGGGTTTTTTGGGCTTGTTGTATTTTGCATTTATTAACGAACTGTTTCTTCATGAAATATGGCAAAAGAATGTATTGGTAATTGTTGTCATGGTACTGATTGCTGTATTGTTTTTTGGTTACCTGAATATTCGGATTGTAGATAGACTTGTTCAGAGAGTTTCATTTTTGAATCGATTTAGAGCTTCAGTTTCTTTATTGCGTGATTATTCCCGGAGAAATTTGCTTTATGTATTACTTTTGAGTATCATTCGTTATGGTATCTTTATGGTTCAGTTTTACCTTGTTTTCAATATCTTAGGAATTGATATTGAGGCGTTTACATGTTTTGCTATTGTAAGCATAATGTTTTTAGGAACTGCAATTTTACCATTAACTGGAGCAGTAGAACCGGGAGTGAAAGGTTCTGTTCTCAGCATTATGGGAGAGATGTTAATGATAAAGTCTACGGGTTTGTTACTGGTCCCAATGATTGTATGGATGATTAATTTGATGATTCCTGCAATCATCGGAAATGTCTTATTTTCAAAAACAAAAATATAATGAAATTTAGTGAAGCAAAATTAGAACATAAGGATGTAATTGTAAATTTTCAGTTGGCAATGGCAATGGAAACAGAGGATTTGCATCTGGATAAGGAGGTCTTGACCAAGGGTGTGGAGGCTGTAATGAGTGATACTTCCAAAGGTAAGTACTATATAGTAAAAGAAGATGAAAAAGTGGTTGCTTCATTGATGATTACATTTGAATGGAGTGATTGGAGGTGCAGAAATGTTTGGTGGATTCAATCTGTTTATGTTATTCCTGAAATGAGGGGAAAAGGTATTTTTTCTCTGATGTATGAGAATCTTAAAAAAGAAGTAATGACAAAGGATGATGTAGCCGGTTTGCGCTTGTATGTGGATAATAGCAATAGAAATGCGCAAAAAGTATATGCAAAAGTGGGTATGACGGATGAACATTATATTATGTACGAATGGATGAAGGACTTTTAATAGCCAGTTTCACACTTCTTTTTTTATATCTGCTCTTCATTGTATTGTTGTGGTTTGGATGGAGAAGTAGAAAACGTTATAATACAATACAAAAAGAGATAAAGGGAGTAACTGTACTTGTTCCATTCAGAAACGAAAAGGAAAATCTTTCCAGTCTTTTATTATCTTTCGAAAATCAGTGCTTGAATGAGTCGCTTTTTGAAGTAATTTTTATCGATGATCATTCCGATGATGGAGGTAAGGATTTCTTAATCAATAATTTATCCAGGAATAATATGTCTGTTTTGTCTTTGGATCAGGATTCATCTGGTAAAAAGGCAGCTTTGGAGTTAGGCTTATCTGCAGCAAAAAATTCTCATATCATTACAACCGATGCAGATTGCTATCATTCAGAATTTTGGTTGGAAAGTATGTATGCTGCGTATTGCGAAACTGGAGCGGATTTATTGCTTGGACCAGTTATGCATACCGGAGTTTCGGGTTTTATTTCCGGTTTTGATGCTCTTGATTTTGCAAGCTTGGGGTTGGTTACAGCAGGTAGCGCAGGTTTGAAAAAGGCTTTTCTGGCAAATGGTGCCAACCTGATGGTGGCAAAAGAATATTATAATTCACCTATTTATGAAAAAGGGAAAAAGCTTGCTTCCGGAGATGATGTTTACATTTTAGAGGCAGTTAAAAGAGCAGCAGGGAAGGTTGTTTTTTGTAAAGAAAAGAAAGCATTGGTTTTGTCAAAACCGAGTTTTTGTTTGTCAAGTTTTGTTTCTCAAAGAACAAGATGGCTTTCGAAGATGAAAGTTACTGGAACATTTTCTGTGTTAATGCAAGGAGGAATGGTTGTTCTGGTAAACACTTTGGTTCTGGTTTTTTTTCTCACGGCTTTCTTTATAAATCCCATTTGGTTTTATTTGTATGCAGGTGTAAAAATGCTGACAGAATTTGTTGTGATGTTTGATTATCTGAAATATTTCGGCAAACAGAAAATGTTAAATTATTTTCCACTGGCTTACATCTTATATCCAGTTTATTTGTTGATACTTGTTTCTTCTTCTTTTATTGGGCGTTTTGAATGGAAGGGGCGACAATACAAAGTATAGTTTATCAGATTCTTACACCAATTACGCAAATATCATCAAGCTGTTCAAGGTTGCCCTGCCAGTCTGCCAGGGTTTTTGAAAGTTTTTTTGATTGATCAGAAACATCTAAACTACTGCATTCTACCAGCAGATTTTTGAAATTTTTATACTTAAATTTGATGCCGCCATTTTTTCTTTCTTGCTGATTATGTCCGCCAAACTGATCAGAGTAGCCATCAGAAAAAAGATAAATCATGTCGTTTTCAATAATTTTCTCTGTTTTGTTTGTAAACAGACCGTAGTCTTCATTAACAAAATGACCAATAGGTGATTTATCTGGCTCAATTTCAATTAATTCCTGGTTG
>PKSZ01000100.1 GCA_002869425.1 Marinilabiliales bacterium | reverse complement strand
TGGCCATGTTTACACTAGGGGTAGCATTAAGAGTATTGCTCACCAGCGAACAGGTAATATCTGTATTTATACCCAATCTGAGTTTTGGTCTGGCATACAGGCTTGAATATTTAACCATATGGATGGCTCCTACATTCTTTGCTTTGTTCTTTTATTCACTCTATCCAAAAGAAGTGCCTAAATGGCTCGTAATGATTTTTGTTGGTACGTGTGCACTTTTATCAATCTTCATTTTTATAGTCCCCACTTACATTTATTCCTATACTTCTACCCCATATCAGATTTTTATGCTTTTTGGAGTGGTGGTTTCTTTATACTCTACAATTCTTGCCATTATTCGTAAAAGAGAAGGTGCTCTGCTCCTGCTGGTTGGTATATTGGCATTGTTTTTATCCGTTATTAATGATGTTTTATATGTTCAGGGAATAGTAAAATTTATGGAGCTAAGCCCTGTAGGACTTTTTATATTCACTTTATGCCAGTCTCTTGTGGTTTCAAGAGTTTTTACAAAAACTTATAATCTCAATATCAAACTGACCAAAGAACTTGAATACAACAATAAAAACCTTGAGAAAATTGTAAATGAAAGAACTTTTGAAATTCATCAGCAAAAAGAGGAAATACAGTCTCAGGCTGATCTTCTGGAACAACAAAACAAGCGACTGGAGCAATTATCTATTGTAGCCAGTGAAACAGAAAATGCAGTAACCATAGCAAATGCTGAAGGGATTATTGAATGGGTGAATGCTGGCTTTCAAAAACTATATGGTTACAATTTTGAAGAGTTTATCGACAATAGAGGAGCCAACCTGCTTAAAGCAAGTTTCAATGATGCTATGCTGGATGCTTTTATGACTTGCATAGAATCAGAATCATCTGTTGTATATACTTCTGAAATCACGACAAAAAAAGGCGAAACCAAGTGGGTTAGAACAACCTTAACCCCTATTTACAACTCTGAACAGAATTTGCATCGACTTGTAACGATAGATTCTGATATAACAGATTTAAAACAAGCTGAAGAAGCCATTCGTCAGCAAAACGAGGAAATAACTTCTCAAAGTGATCAACTCCAGAAGCAGAACGAAATACTGGAGAAAAAAAATATTACGATTATAAATAGTATTAGCTATGCGAAGCTAATACAAGACGCTGTTTTACCTACCATCGAGGAAATTCAATCAGTATTGCCGGATACATTTATTATTTATTATCCAAGAGATATTGTTTCTGGAGATTTTTACTGGTATAAAAAATGCCAAAACAAAGTATTTATTGCAGCTATAGATTGCACTGGTCATGGTGTGCCTGGCGCTTTTATGAGCATGATAGGCAATACAATCCTAAACCAGGTGATTAATGAAAAGCATATAGAAGATCCTACAGAAATACTGGAACAACTGGATGCAGGCGTTCGTTATGCGTTAAGTCAGGAAAAAGAGGGTGACACACAAGATGATGGAATGGATGTTTCTCTTTGTGTTATAGATTTGGAAAAAAAGGAGCTCAATATGAGTCTGGCAAATCATGTTGCCTTATATTTTGATGGCAATCAACTGGAGTATATCCAGGGTGATGCTTTTTCAATTGGTGGATTCTTTAGCAAACCAAAAGATAAAACCTTTTCATCACACAAAAGAAAGCTTAATAAAGATTCAATCCTATACATGTTTACGGATGGTTTCCAGGATCAATTTGGAGGTGAAAACAATGAAAAATTACACCTTGCACGCCTTAAACAACTAATTGAACTACATGTTAGTCAATCTATTAAGAGTCAGAAAGAGAGTATTTCAACAGCATTTAAAGATTGGAAAGGAAATGAAAGACAAATTGATGATGTATTGCTTATTGGTTGTAAAATGACTAGTATTTGTGATTAATTATATTTTACTGATAGTTAGTGTCTTGCTCTTTACATCGAAAATCGATTGATATACAGATGAAATTACTTTGATTTGTCTCCAATTTAAATTTTTCTGGTAATACAATAAAGAGCAGATATCAGTTGGCGTAATAACCAAGGGCTCATTGTTTGTGTGCTTATGAATAATTCCCCTAAAATCATCATCTACAACTTCGGGCTCCTTTGGCAATAGTTTAATGTGATTATGAAGTGCTGTTCTACTCAGCAGACTGGCTTCCCTGTCATATACAAGCAAATAGTCATGGCCAAGTGCCAATACACCATTTTGCAAGGCTCTTTCATAGACATAAACGTACAATGTATCCTGAATATCAATGATTCCTATATTAAAAGCTGTTTGTTTTCTTTTCTTGAAAAAAGTAGTATCTGAATGAATTTCTTTCAAGGCAGATAAACGAATATCATAAATTAAATCTTCATACATACTAAGAATTCGACCTTCCTGTTTTAAACTTGACGTCCCTGAGCTTATGGGTTCACTATGCGTTACAGTGTACTCTGCTACAATACTGGTGTCAGAATATTGATAAAACACTGTTTTAACAATCTTGTTTTCAACATAAGAAAAGTGGCCTGCCAGTTGATCTGTATTATATTTTTCAATAATCAAACCTGTTGATATCCATGATGCCGTTTCAAGCGTATGCAATAAATTTCCTTCAAAAAGAGTTCTCCTTTCCAGTTCTGAGTGTTGGTCCTGAGACCGTCCATTAATGATAAATGCAAACAGAAAAAATATAAGCCCGATGGGTTTTAAAACATTCATTGAACAAAAATCTATATTTTTTTTAAAAGTATATCTCTACTTACCATTTTCTTTTTCAATGCATGCATAAATTTGTTCCATTATTTTTGTACGAACATCCATCTTTATTAGCTTTTTATTCTCTTCATCAGGATGAATTCTATTGGAAAGAAAAATGAAAACGACTTCTTTATCAGGATCCGCCCATGCTATAGTACCCGTAAAACCTGTATGTCCAAAACTTTTACCCGATATACACTGGCAAGTTGGTCCGGCTATTTTATAATTCATTTGAGGCTTATCAAAACCTATTCCTCTTCTATTTTTCTTATTGCAATAAGGGCATGAAGTAAACAACTGAATAGTAGTGTCGCTGAAAAAGCGTTTTCCTCCATATTCTCCTTTATCTATAAGCATTTGCATATATTTAGCCAGATCATTTGCACTTGAGAATAAACCGGCATGACCAGCCACTCCACCTAACATTGCAGCTCCAGGATCATGCACATACCCCCTGATCAACTGTATTCTGTATTTCTTATCATCTTCAGTAGGTATCAAACGATAGTCTGGAAATTTTCCTTTGGGTAAAAATCCTAAAGTTGATGCGCCAAGCGGAGCAAAAATTCTTCTTTCCACCAAACTATCTATTCTTTCTTTATAATAGTTTTCTACGATCTGCTGCATTAAATAAAATCCAATGTCACTGTATTTATACTCTTTCCTTCTCCATAACTTACTGTCGGCTATTATCTGATACATACTATCCTTATAGCTTTGCTTGATATACATATTATCTGCTACCTGCAAATATCCATCTTTCGGTTTTTTAGAATAAATATTATGATATATGGAAGTATCTTTTATAGTTTTTATCCAAAAGGGAATCCATGGAGTTAATCGCGCCTGGTGTGTTAGCACATCCAGAATTTTCATATTCTCCTTATTGGTAGAATCCAGATATGGCAGATAATCACCTAATACCTTATTAAGATTCAGTTTACCTTCATCATACATCATCATCAATGCTGAAACAGTAGATACCATTTTTGTTATACTCGCCAGATCGTAAATATCTGTTGTCTTAACATGATTAATATTATCATAAGTCTGATA
>PKSZ01000649.1 GCA_002869425.1 Marinilabiliales bacterium | reverse complement strand
ACTTATTTGTGCATAGCTTAAACAAGCAGTAACAATAAATAAAAAGACTAACCAAAGCTTTAGCCAATTAATCATCAATAAAAACTTTTTCAATTATTCTTTTATCCTTTGCAGATATTTCAATCAAATATAGTCCTGACATACAATTGGCAACATTTAATTCAATTTTTTTATCAACAACTGAACAGTTTTTATCAATAACTACACGCCCTAACATATCCTTTACTTCAATTTTGAATTCTGATTCAAAATTTTCAGTCAATTGAATAAATATTTTTTCTTTAGCGGGATTTGGATAAATATGAACTGCTTGATTATCTATTAAGTTATCAGCAACTTGACTTGTATTTATCTCAATATCATCAATAAAAAGCATAAACTTATCTGCTGAAACATGGTGCACTGCAATGTAAATTGGTTGATTATCATAAGCTGACAAATCATAATTTTTGTACGTCCATGTAGAAGGGGCAATTTCTGGTCCAGAACCCGATATAACAGTAAAGGAATTTACTGAATTATCAGTTGTACTAACAGCAATTTCATATTCATCTTCTCCCCAGGATCCCGTTTTAGGACTTTGAACCCAAAAAGAAATTTCAGAACCAATTCCAAGATTATATTGTGGAGATATCAGCCAATCATCACTGGCAGTAGCATCACCGGGACAAACTGACAAGCCACATCTTTCACCTCCATGAGCATCAGATAAAGAAAATCCAGCTACTGTAGGATTAAAAGCAATGAATGACATTGCCTGGGCTTCTCCTGGAAAATCACAGTCAGAACTACTATAAGTAGATTTGCCATCACCATCGACTTGAATCCACGGAGAAAAATCACTTGAAAAATCCGTAGAACTTTCAAAATCAAGTGTAAAATTCTGAGGCGAGACGATTATATAACCTGAAATGGTCTTTGTATCCGTATCACTACCATTCGAAACCGTTAAAGAAACATTGTAAGTACCTGATGAATAATAAGAAATATCTGGATTTTGTAATGATGAAACAGCAGGTACTCCTCCCGGGAACGACCAACTCCATGAAGTAGGTGCTCCTACACTATTATCTGTAAAATGAATAGTAGTGCCTTCCGAAACCTCTGTCTGATCAGCACTAAACAATGCTAATAAATATGTTGAATCAACAACAGTAATATAATCTGTTCTCAACAATGTATCCTTTCCGGTTATACTTGAAGAAATAAGTTGTACATCATAGGTTCCAACAGTATTATAGGTAATTGTTTTCTGCTCCTCTGCACTTAAGGCAGGCGAACCACCCTCAAAGCTCCATATTCTGGAAGTTGGAAAGTTCGTTGAAATATCGGTAAATGTAACAGAGCCACCAACCATTACAACTGTTGAATTAGCTGTAAAATCAGCAATAGGTGGAATATTTCCACAATTATCTTTTCCTTGAAGTGATATAACACCTGTATTTACCGGATCTAACCAGGGTGCTAATTGCTGTGAAGGCAATGAGCCATTTGACTCCCAGTGATATGCAACTTTTCCATAATATTCACTTGCCGGATTATCACAACTTGAGCTACCTCCTGTTAAAGTTCCAACAATTAATCCATTGGAATTAAATAATGGTGATCCAGATGAACCACCTTCTGTAACACTATAACCATTAGTAGTACTGGTCCAGGTTACTCCCCATGCTGAATTGGAGGCCATTTGAGATCCGCCAATATTGGGTCCTGATGACCATGTACTGCTTGTATAGGTTGAAATTTTCTTTATATCCCCTGCAGGATGATGAATTCCCACGCCAGCAGAACTTGAAGAATTTTCGCGATTCCATCCATTAAAATAAGCATTATAATCTTCTGGAACATAACTGTTCAAATGTACCAGTCGTAAATCTGAACCGCCGGATATCTGTCCTTCAGCAACACCTGTTGCTCCACTGATTGAGTTATATGAAGGAGCACTTAACGGATTATCACAAGATGTTGCTTCATAGTTAAAGTAAAAAACCCATTGTTCCATATCTGCTGCAGAAGATCCATCACCACAATGAAAAGCAGTTAAGAAATAAGGATAGCAATCATCACCAGTATTATTCACAAGAGATCCTGAACACCAGCCATAGTCTGCGCCTATTTTAAGTAATATTCTGGCTACGCCTCTCTTTTCATCCTGCCAATCATCTCCTTCCGGTGAGCAATTAATGTTAACCATACAATCACCGGATTCATTTACTTTTGTATTTGAAGAGAAAGCAACATCACGATAAGCATATGCCAATTCGGATAAATGCATACGCAAAGAGTTTTCCTGATCTTCCGGATGTATATATTCAATAAATACAGCGTCTCCTTCTACCAGTTCGATAGCAAAATAACCGCTCTTTGAGTTATTTAAATCAGTATAAGCACCGAGCAACTGTGTTTTGGATTCGTTATATACAAACAACTTTCCTCCAACAGGTAAATGAAAGTCATCAAAGTACAAACCCAGAGCCAACGCTCCCGGACATCTCAAAGCATATTGCCATACCTTCATTCCTTCCTGAATACTCCACTTTCCAGCATCAAAAGGTGAAATATCAACTGGTACTGATATTGCAATTCTTCGCACTCCTCCAGCATTATCCTTCTTGTTATCTTCTTCAGATATCTGTTTCATATCCGGTGGCTGAACAACATTAATATTTGAACTCTGCATATCCGGGTATAGAAATGATGGAGGTAATCCTCCCCGACTAACCTGGGAATAAGCACCTGCTATTAAAGCAAAAAACACAATAAACAACAATCCTTTCTTCAACATAACGATATAATTTTATCTATGCAATGTAAATAAAAACCACCTGAAAAGCAAGCAGCTATAAACAAGAAAGGCCTCCTTCCGGAAGCCTTTCAATGAAATTATTTTGCTTTCTAATTATCTGGCAATAGAAACTCTACGAGTTACTTTACCTTGTTCATTTTCAATCTGAAGGATATACAATCCATTTGAAAGATCACTAAGATCAATATTCAATACATTGCTATTGATTGAAGAACCATTGATTGTTCTCACAATACTACCAAACATATTATATATGTTGATACTTGCGTTATCTGTATTAATCGAACCAAGATCTACATATAGCTGACCTGTTGTTGGATTAGGAAATACATGTACTTCGTTTGACATATCTGCATTGTCGATTCCTACTCCATCAGGACAAACCACTGCAAAAACTGCATGATTAAGATCCATTTGCCACCCATCAGCATATGAATGCCATGCACCATCACTCCATGTTTCCCACGCAGTATTAGTAGTTGCTTCACCATCAGCATTGGTTACAATAGCCAGTGTATCACCTGCCGTTGTTGGAAGAACCACTTCAATATAGAATCCTGTAGAAATTGTGATATCCGGATCGAAATTAATACCCGTTAATTCACCATTGGTTACATCTGAAACAATGTCTGAAATTGGCATTGTCTCTGAACCAATAATAGAGTTTGGAGTACCACCATTATCATCCCAAACATTGAATGTTATGGTTGATGAACTTCCTGTTGCATTTCCAAAGTATACATATGCAGAATCTAGTGTATTATATTGAGGCATTGCTTCGAAGAACTCAGCCTTTGAAAGGTCGCCATAACCATTATTACCTGCAAGATAACCTCCATCCTGAGCACCATAAAGAGTTGGTGTTCCTGAGAAATTGGTTACAGTTTCACAAACACTTGGGTTTGGATCATAAACTTCAATGTATGCAGTTTTTGTTTCTGTATCACTATCAGTACCATCTGTAACTGTTAAAGAAACATCATATGT
>PKSZ01000661.1 GCA_002869425.1 Marinilabiliales bacterium | reverse complement strand
TTACCCATGTAGAAGTCAAGTATTTTGGTTTTAAAAATATATTCATATTTGGCCTGCAGAAGGTCTGAACGGGCTTTTGTAAGTTGAGATTTTGAAAGGTTATAATCAACGGAACTCACCAGTCCAACATTAAATTTCTCCTGTGTATAGTGAAATGCTTCTTCAATGGAAGAAAGAGCTTTTCTGGAAGCCTGGAATTTTTTAAGTGCAGCAACTGCGTCAGCATGAGCCTGTTGGATTTCCTTTAGCAGCATATTTCGGGTTGATTCAAGCTGATATTGTTGGTTTAGAAGGTTTATCTTGGCATTACTTACAGCATTACTTACCTGCCAATTGTTGAAAATCGGAATACTTAAACTAACTGAGAAACTTGTACTTTTATTATCAGAAAACTGATCTGTAAGCGAGACAGGTTTTGTGTCGTAATTGTAATCGTATGCATACACATCCTCCCCTGAGCTTGTGAAACCGCTTATCATCGTATCCATCGACAAAGTTGTAAGATCGGGCATGCCTAGTGCGCTTGAATATCCTGATGCCCACCATGTTGCATTTGCTGATAATCTTGGGCTTCTTGAGCCTTGTGCAATGGCCAGTCCTTTTTCAGCACTTTTAAGTTTATACTCAGCACTTTTTATTTGAGGCAATGTGTCTACAGCATCCATATAAATATCTTCAATACTTATATGGAGCTCTTGTTCTTTAATTTCCGGTAAAAGGGGTTTTTCAATCTCAAAACTAATACTTTGTGTAGAATCAAGGTCAAGGAGTTGAATCAAGTTTAGATAGCTAATATCCAGCTGATTTTTTGCATTTACATATTGCAGTTCTTCACTTGCTTCCTGAGCTTCAACTTCAAGCAAGCTTCCTTTTGCAAGACTTCCCGCATTCACCATTTTTCTTGTTCTGTCAACTTGTTGTTCAGTAATCGCAATTTGATTCTTAGCGATTTCCGCAAGTTCTAAATTGAAAAGAATTTGTAAGTAGGCAGATGCTATATTTAATGAAATATCATTTTTCATTTTTTCAACATCCTGGATGCTGGCCAGAAGGTCAAATTTACTTTGCTTAATTGTATTGTATTTCTGAAAACCATTGAAAAGTGTCATGGTTGATGAGAGAGATACATTTCCAGATTGAACATTATTCGGTGTAAAGCTGGAAGTAAATGGATCCACTGTTGTTCCAAAGTTAGACTGGTACATTGCATACCCATTGAGTGTTGGCAAAATATTTAATTTGGATTGCAGAAGGTTATTCTCAGAGTATTGTGCATTTAGTTCCTGTTGCTTAATTTGAATATTGTTTTCAAGTGCATATGAAATGCATTTTTCAAGACTCCATTCTTCTTGTGCAATAATACAATACGGAATAAAAAATAGAATCAATATAAGTTTAATTCTCTGAACTGCCATGTCTCCTGAATTTGAAGTAAATATAAGTATTTGAAAAGACGTTTCATGGAAAACAGGGCTTAAAATTAATTAAACCTTTTTATTTCGTTTTAGTCAAACATACACATTTATTTAAATGTGCCTTGTAAACCCTTAATGTACAGAAAGAACCCACTGGTCAATAAATCATGATTAATTAATGTAATCCACTTATCTTTAGAATATGCCAAGAGAGAAAATATTTATAAGTAACATGATTTGTAAATGTTGTTGCAGGGTTTTGAAGCAAGAGCTGGAATCCAAAGGTGTTTAGGTGCATGCTATCAATCTTGGTGTAGCTGATGTTTCATATAATGAAAAAAAGATTAGCATATCTGAAATTGAAGAAGTTTTGATAGAGAATGGCTTTGGATTAATTGTTGATAAAGAGCATAAAATTGTGGAGCAGATTAAACAAACGGTAATAGAATTAATTCATTACATGAACAATATGGATTCTATTGTTAGAAAATCTGATTACATGGTTGAGAAGCTGGGAATGAGTTACCAGGTTATTTCTAAGATTTTTTCAAAATACGAACCTATTACATTAGAAAAGTATATCATACTGAATAAAATTGAAAGGACTAAAGAATTGATCGATCAGGATGAATATACATTGAGCGAGATTTCATATATGATGGATTACAGCAGTGTGCAGTATCTTTCAAACCAGTTTAAAACCGTTACAGGCATGTCAGTGAGCGATTATAAGAAAAGTGATCGTTCAAGTAAAAAAGCCTTAAATGAATTGTATGAAATGAAATATCATTAATTAAATACAGAATATTGTAAATATTTAACCTTGTTCTGTCATTAACTTTGTAAATGATAGTTAACTATTTGAAAATATATTAACATGAAAGTAAGAGAAAACCTGGCCATTAGTGATACGGGATTTGTTTTTGACCCTACGTCCGGTGATTCATTTTCGTTAAATCCAATTGCTACAGACTTGATGAATTTGCTAAAGAATAGTACCTCTATGGAGGACATTAAGTTTTATTTTGTTAACAAATACGAAGTGTCTGAAAGTACAGTTGAAAAAGATGTTATAGATTTTATTAGTGTGCTTAAGCAGCATGGATTAACAGAAAGTGAAGATGAGAACTAAAATTACTGTCGCGGTAACAGGGCTGAATAATACAGATAATCCCGGTCCTGGGATTCCTGTAATTCGAAGCCTGAAAGAATCTGATTTTTTTGAAGTCAGGGTTATTGGTCTGGCATATGAAAATCTCGAGCCGGGTATATATATGAAAGATTTGGTTGATAAAACTTACCAGATTCCATATCCTACAGCAGGTACAGAAGCTTTGATTTCCCGCCTGGAGTATGTTAATTCTGTTGAAAATATCCAAGTATTGATCCCCAATTTTGATGCTGAATTATATTCCTTTATGAAATCTGCAGAGAAGTTGGATGAAATGGGCATAAAGACATGGCTTCCTACGCTTGAGCAGTTTGAAGAAAGACATAAAGTTAATCTTTCAGATTTTGGCAAAAAGTATGATGTGAAAGTGCCGGAAAGCAAAGCTATATTTAGTGCCGGTGAGATATATTCCCTTACGCCTGAATTCAAGTACCCCTTTTTGGTAAAAGGTAAATTTTACGATGCTTATCTGGCATATAATCCGGAACAGGTAAAAATGCATTTTGATAAAATTATCAGTAAATGGGGCGGACCAGTCATTATTCAGCAGTTTGTGCATGGTACAGAAGTCAATGTGATTGCACTGGGTGATGGAAGGGGAACTACAGTAGGAGCAGTACCCATGAGGAAACAATATATAACAGATAAAGGCAAGGCCTGGGGAGGAATTACCCTTGACGATAAAAGAATGCTGGCATTAACCCATAAAATTATCAATGCAACGAAATGGAAGGGGGGCATGGAACTTGAATTGATCAAAACACACAATAACGAGTTGTATTTGATTGAAATCAATCCACGAATTCCTGCATGGGTTTATCTTGCTGTTGGTGCAGGTCAGAATTTGCCGGAAGCATTAGTGAAATTAGCATTGGGATACGAAGTGACCCCTTTTGATAAATATGATGTGGGAAAGATGTTTATACGTTATTCCTGGGATATGATAACTGATATCCAGACATTTGAGCGACTAAGTACTTTTGGAGAATTATAATAATTGAACCTATGGAAAAAATACAATACGAAAGACCCGTTATTAAAAAATTACAAACAGGAATGCCCAATAAGTTTGGTCTAAAAACAGAAGCTGAACCCATTACACATATCGATAATGTTGCAGTTAAAGAGCTGATCGAAAAATTTGGTTCTCCTTTGTACGTGGTTTCTGAAAAAACAATACGGGAAACCTATCAGAAAGCAAAAAAAGCCTT
>PKSZ01000549.1 GCA_002869425.1 Marinilabiliales bacterium | reverse complement strand
TTTCTATCTTTCGGGTTAAACAGGATATAATTGGCAACAATGCACACAACCAAATTTAGCTTGCTGATCCTAATGATTATTGCAATCTGTATCAAAGGATTCAGTCAAACCAATATTGAACCTGAGCCTATTCAGGTTGACAATGTTTTTAACAAAGGACTTAAACTCCTGGACAATGGAAACTATAGAGAAGCTGCTGATAAATTCATTGAATTACTAAGTGTAGATTCCTTAAATGCAAACTGGAACTACCTCACTGGTTTATGTTATCTTAATATTCCACTTGAAAAAGAAAAATCCATTAAATTCCTTAAGCAAGCAGTTAAAAATGTATCGCTTGATGCAGAAACAGATTATTTTGAAGAAACAATAGCTCCGGTTGAAGCTTACTTTTATCTTGGAGAGGCTTTCCATAAGAATTACAAATTTGAAGATGCTATCGACATCTTAAGTGTACTGAAATTCAAATATGTTAAAGATGATCCTGAGTTTGAAGCCATGATAAACAAACTTATTTCCGAATGCGAAACAGGAATCGAACTAACAGCCCATCCAGTAGAAATGTCTATTAAAAACATTAGAAATAAAATCAATACCAAATATTCAGAGCATAGTCCGGTATTTACAGCTGATGAATCCATTCTTATATTCACATCAAAAAGGAAAGGTAGTACAGGAAATATAATGACTGACGATGGACAATACAAAGAAGATATCTATATCTCTTTCAAAGAAGAAAATGGATGGTCTGAACCTTTTGGTATTGGTAATACAATCAACACAGCAGGCCATGAAGCAACAATAGGACTTTCAGCAGACGGACAAGAATTGTTCATCTACAAGGATGACAACAACGATGGAAATATTTACTACAGTAAACTAAATGGAGATTCATGGTCTAAGCCAGAGAAAATGGGAAGTGATATCAATACCAAAGATCAGGAAACACATGCATCCCTGTCCGCTGATGGTAAGAGTATTTACTTTACCAGCGATAGAAAAGGAGGATATGGAGGCAAAGATATCTACATTGTTAGAAAGCTTCCTACCGGAGAATGGAGCAAAGCACAAAATCTTGGAGATTCGATAAACACGCCTTACGATGAAGAAGGGCCTTACATTCATCCGGATGGAGTAAGCTTATACTTTAGCTCATGTGGCCACAAAACAATGGGAGGATACGACATTTTTATCAGTACATACAATCCCGATAATAAGACATGGTCAACACCTGAAAACCTGGGATACCCAGTTAACACTACAGAAGATGATGTTTTCTATACACCTACGGTTGATGGAACAAGAGCATACTACTCATCATACAAAGCAGGAGGAATAGGAAACAACGACCTGTATATTATCTCTACTCCTGATGCAGAAGCTAAAACTTTGGCTGTTTATACAGGTAAGATAGAATTCTGTAATGGTTCTGTTCCCAAAGAAGGATATATTTCCATAACCGATACTGACTGGGGCGATGAATATGGAGTATATACACCAAATTCAAAAACCGGAAAATATCTATTTATACTACCTATAGGTAGAAGCTTTAACATCAACTACACAACTGAAAATAATTTCAGCAAAACCATTAAAATAGAAGTAGAAGAAAAAGATGCATACCAAAAACAGAGAAAGGCTATAGAGCTTACACCTATTATTTTTGGTTGCCCGGAAAAAGAATTCACAATGTCTTTTGCTAATAATGAAATAAAACTGAATAGTAAGCATTATGACATTATCGATGAAATAATAAATTACATTCGTGAAAATCCGCATTACGACATTAAGTTCACCACCAGCGAAGGCAATAATTTCGAAAGAAACACAAAGGAAAGAGAACAAGCTATAAAGAAAGTATTAACTGAAAGAGGTATAACCAGCAAAAAGATATTTACCTCTTTTGACAACACCTTATCTGAAAGCATTTGTTATATAAATATTACTGGAAATGATGCAAATCAGGATATTACATCCAATGCTGAAACCAGGAAAATTGACATCAATGAAGACCTACCAGAAGCACTGCAATCTGAAATAGCTGTAAATGATATAATTTATGAGTTTAATAAGGATACAACCTATGAGTATTATTCTACATTAAATGCAATAACTTCTTTTCTAAATAATAATCCTGAAGCAAAAATTAAACTTATCGGATACACAGACTCTTTGGGTACGGAATCTTACAATCTTAAATTATCAAAGAAAAGAGCCCTATTCGCAAAAAAATATATGGTAAAGATGGGTGGCAATCCGAAACAAATTGAAACCGAAGGACTAGGAGAATCGCAACAGATTGCTTTTGGAAACACCAATGAAGAAAGGAAATACAACAGAAGAGTAGAAATTCACGTATTAAAACAAGGCACTAAACAAAAACTTAGTGTCCATAGAATTGAAGTACCAGACAATCTAAAAATTGTCAAAACAAACTGATTATGAGATATATAATCACACTATTTCTTATAACTGTATTTTCAGTTAGCTGGTCGCAACAATTGGACAAGAGAACATTTAAAAATCTTTTTCAGGATGCTGAATATTATTTTCTCTTTGAAAATTATAAGAAAGCACTTGATATATACCAGGAAATATATGATAGCGACGCATATCATGCTCAACATAATGCAAACCTAAACTACAGAATAGGATATTGCTACCTTAAAGACCCCGTTAATAATTATAAAGCTTTTGAGTATCTGGAAAAAGCAATAAACGGATTAACAACAGATTATAAAGAAGGTTCAGCATCTGAATATAAAGCCCCGGTTGAAACCTACTATTTACTGGGCGATGCGTATAAAAACATTTTCGAGTTTGATAAAGCTATTTTTGCATATCAACAATATGAAACCTATTTGGATGTTACTGAAATTGAAGAATTAAACAGAACACAAAGAGCAATTCAGTCCTGCAAAAATGCAAAAGAACTACTGCTTCTTTCTGAACATAATTTTGTAGAAGCTACAAACCTAGGGCCGGTAGTCAATACAGCATTCCCGGAATATTATCCTGTGGTTTCTGAAGACACATCTATTCTTGTATTTACGTCAAGAAGAAATGATGATATTTATAAGCAAAACAGGAAAGACGACATCGATATTGAAAGCAATAAGAATGAAGTTATTGTTGATGATGCATTCTATGATGAAGATATTTATTACTCGAAAAAAATAAAGGGTCAATGGTCAACCCCTACTAAAATTAGTGCCCAGCTAAAAACAGACTTTGAATCACATGTAGTTTCTATTTCACATGATGGAAAAACTCTACTTCTTGCTAAAGATGAAGTTGGATTGGGAAATGTGTTTTACTCCAATCTTTATATTAGTGAATTAGTAAACGGTCGTTGGACAAAAGCAGAAGAAATTGAAGGAATTAACACAAAAGGATGGGAAAGTCAGGCTTGTCTGTCACCAGATAAAAAAACCCTATATTTCAGTAGCGAGAGAGAAGGCGGATTGGGAGGTATGGATATCTATATGTCTAAAAAGAATAAAGAAGGCACATGGTCTCAACCCGTAAATCTTGGCCCTACAATCAATACGGAATTTAATGAAGAATTCCCGCAAATCTTAAAAGATGGTAAGACCTTATTCTTTGCCTCACAGGGACACTTCAACATGGGCGGTTATGATATTTTTTATAGTCGAAAAACAGAAGATGACTGGTCGGTTCCTATTAACATGGGCTTTCCTATAAACACAATGGAAGACAATAAATTCTATTTTCCTTTTGGTGATGGTACAACAGGTTTTATGTCTATGATATCTGATGAAGGTATGGGAGTTGAAGATAT
>PKSZ01000212.1 GCA_002869425.1 Marinilabiliales bacterium | reverse complement strand
CTCAACAATAACTCAATTGTTCCGGAATTGTCTTCATGCGTTAGTTGCGAGGCAGAACATAAATGGGATTATCCTAAACGGGGCAGGACACAGGATCATACAAGGACAATTTCTGGTTTTGTTGCCATTAACAATCCGTATAAAGTAGTTATTGGCGTAGTGGGAGCAAAAGGATTAAAAACTGGTGGTTATACATTGAAAATCAGTATCACAGATAGGTAACCTTAAATTCTGATACCAATCAGAACAATATCATCTACCTGTTCGCTATCTTTTTTCCAGTTTTGAAGTTCTTTTTCCAGGATGGCTTCCTGATCATTACATGGGAGAGGAGCCATGCTTAAGAGGATATTCCTGAATTTTTTGTATTTCAGTTTTTTTCCATTATGCCCACCAAACTGATCTACATATCCATCGGAAAACATATAGAGCATATCATTGGATTCCAGTTGTATATCAACAGTGTTGAACTTATTCATTCGCTCGTAAATACCTACGGGCATTTTGTCTGGTTTATATTCAATGATCACAAAATTGTCTTTCTCAGCCCGGATATTCAATTCGTCAGGATTTTTGATTTGTGCTTTGTTCCGAATAATGTACAAAGGATTGTTGGCACCTGCAAATTGTAATGTATTTTCCTCTTTGTTGATGCTAATAAGAGCCATGTCCATACCATCTTTATCTGCTGAACCTTTCTTTTGGTTGAGTGCTTCAATTATTCCTTTACGCATTCTTCTGAGGATTACGCCTGGATGAGTAATGTACTCCCGCACAACAATTTCTTTTAGTAAAGACATTCCCAGTATGCTCATCAATGCTCCAGGAACTCCATGTCCAGTACAGTCTGCTGCTGTTATTACTGTTTGTCCTTCAATATGATCAAACCAGTAAAAATCTCCCGAAACAACATCCCTGGGTCTGAAGAAAACAAAATTATTTGGGAAATGTTCTGATAGAATTTCAATATTTGGAAGGGCTGAACTCTGTATCCTGTGTGCATAGGCAATGCTGTCAGTGATATTGCTGTTGATGTTTTCAAGCAATTCTTTTTGTTCTGCAATGGCGTTTCTTTGAGAAAGGAGCTCATCTCTCTGTGCAGAAATTTCTTCATTTCTTTGCTCCAGACCGGAAGATAATAACTCTAAATTGTCTCTTTGAGCTGCTATTTCAGCATTTCTCTGGTTAATCTCCTGGTTTTTGAACTGAAGTTCATCATTAATGGTTTGCAATTCTTCTGCCTGTTGCTTGATCTCCTCCTTTTGTTCCCATATTTCCTGTGTTCTTTCCCTGACAATTTTTTCCAATAGCTGGTTTTTCTTTTTTAATCGTATGGTAAACCAGCGTATCAATCCCCAAACAATAAGTATTAAAACCATTGCATAAATAAGGTACATACCAAAATTTCTGTACCAAGGCGGATGAATTTTAAAATTAAATTCATTCGTTTGACTTATGATATCATAGGCATTTTTAGCCTGTATCTTAAATGTATAATGACCCTCGCTTAAATTTGTATATTCTTTTTTGGTTTCTGTTGTCCAGGAAGACCATTCATCTTCTTTTCCATTTGATAGTAGCTTAAACCGGTATTGATTTTTACTTCTTGCATCAAAACTAGGTAGGGCATATTCAAAAATTATATTGTTGTAACTGTAGGGTAACTCATGGCCTTCTGAAAGCTTTTTAATGCTATCATTATTGTAGAATACTGAACCTTTAAAGATGATAGAGTCATTATTGATGATAGCCGATCGAATTAAGGCTTTTTCATTTTTGTAAAAAAGAATATTTTTCTTCATTTCCACTTGGTAGAGTGCCTTGGAACTAATAATCCAGAGTATGCTGTCGCCATCGTTCCTGAATTCATCAAAGCGTGGAAGTCTTTTGTAACGCATACTGTCTACAATAAGTGTATTGTTTTTCTTTTCAATCGCATAGATGCGATTTTGATTGTTATTTTGTGAGATAATCCAATATTTATTTGTATCGTAATGCTGAAACTGAAGAATGTTTTGTTGAAGGTATGATGGTACAAGATTGTCAATACATTGATAATTATTGAAATCAACAGGTTCCCAAATACAGGAATCGCTTAAGAGTAGCGTTTTATTATTGTATTGGGCTGTTCCCAGGAAAACAATATCAGAGTTAAAGATCGAAGAATCCGGATAGATGATTTTGTTGTCAGCAGTAAGACAGGCAGGTTTGTCATCATTGATAAACCAAACATCTTTATTTTTTGAAGTTGAAAAACCAAAAGGAAATCCGGTACAAACGCCACATGTATCTTTTAATACCCAACTTCCATTGTAAAGGTATTTTAACAGAGTACTGTTGTCGGCAATGAGTATTTCCATAGGATTCGACTGAGTTTGCAAAATTGAATATGTAGTAACCGGAATTACCATATTGGCAATTAAACCATTAATTTCAAAGATACCACTGGTTGATGAAGCAAGAAAAATTTCATTGTCTTCATTTTTGATGACCTCCAGACTGAAAACTTGTATAGCATCTGGTCCTGTGAGGTTTTTGACAGGTAAAAACCTGTCCTTCTCAAACATAAATAATCCCAGGTTGGAGCTAACATAAAGCTTACCTTTGTGTCTTACTGCATTATAAATACTACCGTCAATACCAGATGTTTTGTTCCACTGTGTAATGGGCGAGTTGATTTCAATTCTTGAAATACCATAAGTTAAGCCAGCCCATAAGGCGTTTTGCCTGTCTTGAAATAAATAGTGAACAGTTTGACTTTGAAGTCCGTTATCTTCATAAATATGGTCGATAATTTCACCCGTAGGATTTACAATTATAATACCGCTTCTTATGGTAGCAAGGGCATAATTTCCATCGTGCAGAAGAATTCCTCCATATAGTTGATTTTCAAATAAAAAGCTATCTGTTCGCGCTATCTGATACTTGTTGAAATAAGGTTCTTTTTTTACTTCCTGCGCCAATGTAGTATCGTTGGGATCAATAATTACCAATCCTCCAACCTGGTTTCCCATTAATATTTTGTTATCACCATACGGAAGCATAAACCAGGTTAATTCGCGGGAAAAATAATTTCCTCCAAGTATAAGCTTCAGGCTATCACCTGTTATTTTGGCAATTCCTTCTCTCCTGATGCCTGTATAAATTTCACCATTTACATTGAAAAGTAAAAAGAATTCGTTTTCTCCTTTCCAGACCTTAATGCTCTGATCATTAGGATTATATCTGAATAGCTTTTTGTTTGCACTGAAATAAATCCCATCATTTCCAACCTCAGTCTTCCATATGTCAAAGAACTCTTGATCGGCACTGTTAAGATTTGCGCTAATAGAATGATAAGTTAGTTTGCCCGTTGAATCTGGTTTGAGAAATCCGAACTCTCCAATTCCGCCAATATAGACAGTATTGTCAGTTGTGTCATGCGCTAGTGAACGAATAGTTCTTTGTCCGGTTATCTCAATTCTTCTCCAGTTTACTCCATCAAACTGTAGTACATTACCACCAGCAAAGTACATCAGGCCGTCATTGTCCTGAACAATATCCCAAATTTGTCCCTGGTCGTGGTATTCTTCTGGATCGTAATTGGCTATAAATGCCGTTCCGTTCTGCGCACATAATACTCCATTAACAGCAAGCAATAGAACGATGAAGATTATTCTTAGAGAAGGTTTCATTGAGTTTTATATATGACATAAAGATAATAAAATATCGAAATTGCTCTATGTAATAGGTTCAGAAATTGGTGGTAAATGTGAAGTCTATTCTTGCAGTTTATTTCTAAAATATCTATGATTTTTCAGTACCGATT
>PKSZ01000454.1 GCA_002869425.1 Marinilabiliales bacterium | reverse complement strand
GATTGAAGCTCAACGCGATGAAATCGAATCTCAACGCGATGAGGTACAGTTTCAAAAAGGAGAGATTGAAGATTCCATTTTGTACGCGAAACGAATTCAAACAGCGGTGATACCGTCTATGGAGAAATTTGAATCATTTTTTAAAAGTCACTTTGTGATTTTTAAACCGCATAGTGTAGTCTCGGGAGATTTTTACTGGATCACACAGGTTAACGAATGGATAATTGCTACGGTAGTCGATTGTACAGGGCATGGAGTTCCCGGTGCTTTCATGAGTATGTTGGGAGTTAGCTTCTTAAATGAAATCGTTCGAAAAAAAGAAGTAACCAATGCTGCAAGTGTGCTAAATCATCTTAGAGATAGCGTAATTGAAGCATTACAACAATCGAATTCAGATACGAATGACGTAAGGGACGGTATGGATATGTCTTTGGTGGCAATACATGAAGGCAGGAAAAAAGCTTTTTGGGCAGGGGCAAACAATCCCTTGTGGATTGTAAGGCATTCAGAAACGGAAAAGCAACTCGATGATATAGCAAATAAGGTTGAAGTTATCAAAGGCGATGCTATGCCTGTTTCTATTTTTATGAACATGCGCGATTTTACAAA
The DNA here is from genome assembly GCA_002869425.1 of Marinilabiliales bacterium. Lineage (GTDB taxonomy): Bacteria > Bacteroidota > Bacteroidia > Bacteroidales > BM523 > BM523. Next base: position 3,768 of record PKSZ01000454.1, on the reverse strand, counting down.
TCATGAAATAACATTGAATGAAAAGGATCGCCTATATTTATTTTCAGATGGTTTTTCCGATCAATTTGGAGGTCCTAAAGGGAAGAAATATTTGAATAAATCTTTTAGAAGATTGATCGCAGAGACTTCCATACTACCCATGAAGGAACAGGGAAAACATGTTGAAATTGCTTTTGATGAATGGGGAACTTATGGAGGAAAAATATTTGAACAGGTTGATGATGTAACTGTTTTAGGATTGGAAATCTAAACCTATTGTTAGAAATTAAACTAAATCTGGCGCAATTTTCCCAACTGCAAATCCATTCCAAAACCAATGAATGAATGTTGTGAGTTTAGATTGGTAAAAACCTTAAAATTAAGTCCTATAAATGATTTTATATTAATACTCATAGCCAGTTCAACGGGCCATGATACAGTTGAAAATTTCTTATAACCACTACTATAATATATTGTACCCCAGAATACTCCCAATCCTGTTGATGCTGATACATGCCCTGTTCGGTCTTTTCTGTTTGTAAATCCTCCCAGGATATTCAATGCATGATAATGATTACTGGTGGTTAAGAGTTCCAGTCGGCCATTCGGCAAATCCCTATCGTAGGAATCATGATACTGTAAATTTGCCAATAATCGATCTTTCTGGTATTTTAAACATGCATTTACACCTACTCCTGATTCATGCTTTGTTGGAAAAAAGCGTAAAGAACCAAGCTCTATCCATGCATTTGCCTGCTCTTGTAGTTTATTTTGAGCATTTGTTAAACTGCAAATAAATATAAGGGCTATAATAATAAAAGTTCTCTGCATAATCCAGAAAGGCTATGTAAAACACAAAATTACATTTTTCTGTTAATTAATAGCCTGCATGACGAAACCAAAAACCTCACATATTTTTGTAAGGCTAAGATAATCTTGTAAAGAATATCGGAATTCCCGCTTGCCGTAGGACAGGGATCCGCTGACCTCTTGATTGTCAGCCATAATGACAAAATGCTTATGATTTTTTTGCAGTGTAAAACCCTGCTTTTGGGTGCATTATGTTGTATGATACGCTGTATTTCCAAATGTATTTTAATTACATCTGAAAGGAGTTCAAATGAACATTTTTGTTCGTTAAAACGGTTACTCTAATAAAATAATCTGGCATATGCTCTGCTATTAATCTTTCAAGTTCAACTCCATTTATTAACTTTAATTCCGGTTTAATGAGCAATAACAATTGAATTCGTTTGTACAATTTCTTTGTTTGAATCAAATATAATAAGTTGGTATAAACCGGCAACAAGTTTGTTTACATCAATACTGTTCTTTGATGCAACCAGCTTAGATTTAGAAATACATCTGCCGGTTATGTCATTAATTTCACATGTCAGCATATTTTCATGCTGGTCAGGAACCATAATATTGATTACATTATTTGCCGGGTTGGGATACACAGAGATTTGATTCTTTGTATACAAAGAAGAAAATCCAACAGTACCAATATTTACTTCTAGGGTATCTACCAGGATACAACCGTTGCCGGCTATTGAAGTTACTGTAATAAGACCGGTTCCGGTAGGTCCCCACATGATTTCCTTTGCATTTTCAGCAATATCAGTTACAATGTTGCCCCCTTCAACTGACCATATGTACTGCAAAGTATCATTTTGTGGTGTGCTATACATCAACAGTTCAAATTCATCTACATGTGTATCGCCATAAATGCTGAATTCAGGTGGTGCCTGATGAACATATAAATTCATAAAATAAGTACTGTCACAACCATCCACTGTAGGAAAAACATGTGGATAAACCCCTGTTTCGTTTAATAATAAACCATACCATATAAGTGTATCATAACTGCATATGGTGTCATATAAATCATAAGAATATTCTGGTTTAATATAAATGTAGTGTTGTACTACGCTATCACAACCATTCATGCTGGTATAAGAAAAAACCTCGTTTCCTGCTTCAGATAAATATTCTCCTTCCAGGTAAATTGAATCGCCATTGCAAATGTCATGATAAAAACGAAGATGGTAGCCAAGTACAGTTATGGTTATGGTATCGCTAACAACAGAATCGGTTCCGTTATAAGCTACACAGTATAATTGTGAGCCTGAAAACAAAGAATCGTTAATCTGTGAATTAATACTTGGAAAAGTAAGATTATAATTCAGGTAATCGGGATCGTCTGTAAAACCATTTCCTTCATCTACATACCATTGATACGATTCTGCACCCAAAACATTAAGTATTAATTGCAGGTTACTGCCTAAACATATTGTATCATCATCAATGGGTGAAATAATTTCCATGGCCTGTTCAGACAGGGCTGAATCTAATGCGCAGATGTACACATCTGAAGATCCATTATAACTTTCATCATATCCATGACCTGTAATAGGCATATTGCTCGTTCTTGTTGTCCCAAAGTAAATTGCAGTATCTCCTGAAATCAATATATCCGTTGGAGTAATGCTAAAATCATCGCCGATGGTTGTGGCTGAAATAACGGAATTGTATTCATTATTTAAACGATAGACATATATATTGTTTTCGTATGAAACACTGTCGAATGAATTATCAAATAATGGAAATTCATATCTGTAATTTGTAGAGACATATAATTCATCTAATGAATTTCGGGCAATATTACAGCTGTAGTATTTATTTCCATATATGTAGCTTAAATAATCAACAGTACTTAAATCTGTTGACATTACACCCAGAAAGATTGAGTTGTTTGCATCGTATGTGTTGATCATAGCATTACCTGATACACTTAGGTCACTTTCACATTTGCCAAGAATAATATAGGCTGAATTATCCTTTTTTTTTGTGATTTTGCTTCCTGTTTCATTATTTTCCGTTCCAAACATAGTGGATGTGGGGACGTCAGTTAAATTATTATACAGCTTTAATATGAAAACATCATCTCCTCCGTTGTTTACTTCCTGGTAAACTCCTGATGTTGTTGGGAAATTTGAGCTGGAAGTTGTACCTGTTATTACCAAGGACAAGGTATTGTCATACATGAAATCAGTAGGCGTGTCATTGCTGCTTCCACCAATAAATGTGGCTCCAGCAATATAATTAGAAAAGTAGGTATATGCAACAAAGATATCATTCCCGCCTGAGTTTGATTCTGAGTATAAGCCTGTTGTTTCAGGGAGTGTTGTTGAACTTGTATATCCTACCATATGAAATCCGTAAAGGGATCTTTCAGCTTTAACCAGGTGTTCATTTCCTGAAGAGCCATAATATGAAGAATAAACCAGCTCATCCAGATCAGGATTCAGTGTAGAATAAAAAATATCATATCCTCCGTTGTATGTCTGATCCTGAGCATCATCCGTTACAGGATATGTATCAGAATTTGTTTCTCCGGCTATTACAATATTTCCATTACTTATCTGTAGGATAGAAACAGGCTTAGGATATTGCCAGTCAGAATACGAGCCGATGTATGTACAGCTTAATAATTCAGCTAGATCTGGTGTGAATTTAGAAACCATAATCCATTTATTATGTAGGGCCGTTAAGCCGGAATCAAGAATATCGGTAATATTAGAGCTTTCTGTTATGTCACATGGAGTTCCACTGATTGATTCGCATGTAGACAATACTATCATATTTCCGTCCTCATCAAAAATAAAATCTATAAAATTGTCGCTGTAGGGTTCACCAAAATACGTAGCAGCCAATAGTGGGTCAATCACCAATTCATAATCAGGATTATATTTACCCAATGAAAATCCATAATTGTTACCGGAAATA
>PKSZ01000143.1 GCA_002869425.1 Marinilabiliales bacterium | reverse complement strand
TTAATACCTTTCTAAAAATATTTACTATTTTTGTTACAAAATGAAGTGATTATGATAAATCTTTCTGTAATACTTGGTGTAATTGGCCCATGGCAAATAGTGCTTATTGTGGCTATTGTGCTTCTTCTTTTTGGCGGCAGAAAAATTCCGGAATTAATGAAAGGGCTTGGAAAAGGCATGAAAGAATTCAAGGATGCCACAAAAGCTGATGATTCTGGCGATTCTGAAAAAAAGTAGTGTAGCTCACAGTTACAGTGCTCTAATCAACATTAATTCGTTAATAACTTTCTGTTAAAGGACTGATATTCCTTTTTATTTTTGCGATATTCGGCTTCAAACAATGTAGACCGAATGAAGATTAGCCTGATAGTTTTGCTTGCCGCATTTTTTGCTTTCAGCGGACATGCTGTCTATGGCTCACTTGACTACGGGGGTGAAGCCGATAAAGATACTACCTATTCCAAAATATCAGAAAAAAATGATCCTATCATTTCTGTTATAGATAGCTTGATTTTACTCAAAGTATTTGAAACATCGACATTTTCTGTCAATACAGATGAACTCAACACCTACGATTATGATTCGGAAACCATTCCTGAATTTCCTGATTTAATATATGAATGCCGGTTGGCGGAACTGGATGCTCAAACACCCATTGCTCTGGATTACAACCAAATGGTTCAGCGATATATAGATGTTTATGTTAAAAAACGTAGAAATCAGCTCTCCAGAATGCTGGGCTTATCTGAACTCTATTATCCCCTTTTTGAGGAAGAACTTGATAAAAGACAACTTCCTCTTGAGCTAAAACATCTGGCGGTCGTTGAATCGGCATTAAATCCTATGGCTGTTTCATCCAGTGGTGCAGTAGGTCTCTGGCAGTTCTTATACAATTCAGGCAAAATGTTTAACCTGAATGTTTCAAGCTACATAGATGAAAGAAGAGATCCTATTAAATCAACAAAAGCAGCTTGCGACTATCTTGAATATCTTTTCAGAATCTTCAATGACTGGCAACTGGCACTGGCGGCCTATAACGGAGGGCCAGGAACAGTGCGTAATGCTATTATCAGAAGTGGTGGTAAAACTTCATTTTGGGAAATAAGACCATACCTGCCCAAACAAACACAGAATTATGTACCAGCCTTTATCGCTGTTAATTATGCAATGAATTATACAACAGAACACAATATTTTTCCTGTTGCACCAAAAGTTTTCTATAGGGAAACCGATACAATTCTTATTTCAGGGGCAGTACATTTTGAAGCCATTCAAAAAATACTGGGCATTCCTCTGGAAACAATTCAGTATCTAAACCCTGAATACAAAAGAAATTATATACCCTATACAGGAAAAGAAGAGCACCTTTCACTTCCCAAAGATAAGATTGCTGCATTTCTGGAACACGAAAATGATATTTATAGCTATTCGCCATTACAGGAAAATTACATTTCAAGCTGCAAAAAAGCAGGAAAAAAAGAAAACAAAGAGAAATTGGTACACATTGTAAATAAAGGCGAATACATCCACGGAATAGCCATTAAATATAAATGTACAATTGAAGACATAAAGGTCTGGAACAATATGGCCACAAATTATATTTACACTGGTAAAAAATTAAATATATGGGTTGATCATCAGTTGGCTAGCGAAATTGAACTTGCCAGGCTGGAAGAAATGCATGAAAAAATGGATGGTCATTATATCTTTTATACTGTTCAGAAGGGCGATACACTTTGGAAAATTGCAGAAAAATTTAAAGATACTTCTGTTGTTGACTTAATGCAGGTTAACAATATAGAAAACGAAAATATACTCTCACCCGGAACAAAACTTAAAATATACCTGGCAGCAAACTAAAATTGGTATAAATCTTGCTAAGAATCCGTAAAATCACAACTATGAACAAGCACTTTATATCCACTCTTTTTTTTCTAATTGCCAGTAGTTTTATTTTTTCTTCCTGCGACAGCGAATACGTTGCTCTTCCTAATGTTACAGGTAAAGCTGGAGAAGTAGTTTTGGTAATTAGCAAAAATGATTTTAAACAAGATATAGGTCAAGCCTTTAAAGATGTTTTGTGCGAAAGTTACCCTGGGCTACCTCAGGATGAACCTTATTTTGATCTGGTTAATATACCTGAAAGTGCATTCTCTAGTATTTTTAAAACGCACCGAAACTTAATCTTCACTAATTACGGAAAGCAATTCAAAGAGGCAGGTCTTAAAGTTGAGAAGGACAAATATTCGAAACCACAAACAATTCTGAACTTTTATGCTCCAAACAAAGAAAAACTGGCCAAATACCTAAGAGACAATAAAATAAAAATACAAGATATTTTGGTTGAAACAGAACGTCAGAGGATCATCAACAATTATAAAAATTACGAAAAGGTTTCAATTAGAAGACAACTTGAACAAAAGCATGGCATATCATTATATGTTCCCAGAGGATATTCTTTAGATCTTGATACGAATAACTTTGTTTGGATTAGCTACGAAACACCATACACAAGTCAGGGATTATTTATTTACGATTATCCTTATACAGATACTACAATGCTAACAAAAGAAGCACTCATCTCTACCCGTGATTCTTTACTAAAAGCTTTTGTTCCGGGTCCAATGGAAGGCTCTTATATGAGTACCGAAAAAGAAAATTTCGTTATTCTCTTTGACGAATTTATGCTTAATAAAAAATACTTTGCAGAGCTTCGAGGATTATGGAGAGTGGAAGGTGATTTTATGGGTGGCCCGTTTATTAGCTTAAGTACTGTTGACGAAGAAAGAAACAGGATTGTTACGGTAGAAGGTTATGTTTTTGCTCCAAAATTTGACAAAAGAAACTACCTGAGACAGGTTGAAGCAATTTTACATACCTTAAGCTTTACGGATACAAAAGATTAATCTTCAAGCTTTTTCTTTAATTCTTCCAGCTGTTTTTCTAGATCAATTATTTGTTTTCTAACTTCGGGCAGTCTTCTGAAAACAACATAGCTCTTTTGATAATCTCCTACCTGAAATGCTGGTGAGCCCTGTATTATTTCTCCCGATTTTTCAATACTCTTTCCAACACCTGATTGTGCTGCAATTTTAACGTCGTCTGCGATTTTCAAATGTCCAATAATTCCTACCTGGCCTCCTATCATTATTCGTTCTCCCAGTTTTGTAGAACCAGAAATTCCTGTTTGAGCTGCAATAACAGTATTCTTCCCAATTTCAACATTATGTGCAATCTGTATTAAATTGTCAATTTTTACACCTTTACGAATAATAGTAGAGCCCATGGTAGCTCTGTCGATGGTTGTATTGCTACCTATCTCAACATGATCTTCAATAACAACATTCCCTATTTGAGGAACTTTTTGATAGTTATTTTCAGAATTCGGAGCAAAGCCAAATCCATCAGACCCCACAATAGTTCCACTATGTACAATGCATTCTTTTCCAATCTTACAGTCATCATAAACCTTCACTCCACTATATAAAATAGTGTCATCACCTATTTCAGCACCCTGACCTATATAGCAATGAGGATAAATCTTAACATTGTTGCCAATTTTTGCATTTTTACCAATATAGGCAAATGCTCCAAGATACAAGTCTTTTCCAATTTGTGCAGATTCATCGATGTATACAGGTTCCTCTCTGCCCGGATGCACCATCTTTAGTTTTTGGTATTCCTGTAATAAAATAGCAAGTGACTGGTATGGATTATCAACTTTTATTAGTGTACATGAAACTTCTTGTTCAGGCACAAAATCATCAGAAACAATCACTGCACTTGCCTTTGTCTCGTATATATACTTAACATATTTAGGATTTGCCAGAAAGCTGATTGTCCCT
>PKSZ01000173.1 GCA_002869425.1 Marinilabiliales bacterium | reverse complement strand
TGTTGTGGATGAGTTCTACCCAGCAAATCTGGTTGAAATGTCTGATCCTTATATTATCCGTGATATTCGAGGTGCCAATGTTTATGTAAATCCATTTCAGTATAATGCTTATACAAATGTGCTCAGGGTTTATAAAAGTGTAACAATTAAGGTAGTTGAGAATTACACCGATCCGATTAATCCGATGCCTGCAAACAGAAGTGTTACTAAAGGATTGAGTCAGGTGTATAATTCATTGTTCATCAACTATAATCAGAACCCACAGAGATGGACTGAAGAGATTGGTGAGTTTGGTGAAATTCTGGTTATTTATACATCCAGAGATGCTACGGCTATCCAGGATTGGATAACCTGGAAAAAGGAAATGGGTTACACTGTTTATGAAGAACAGGTAAGTACTGGAGCAAATGTAGGATCTACAATATCAACAGCTTTTAGTGCTCATCCCAATATTTTATATGTACAACTTGTGGGCGATTGGGCTGATATTGAGTCTGATCTGGGGACCTCTTATAGTGCTCCTACAGATCCGATGCTAGGGTGTTTGGTTGGAAATGACGATTACCATGATGTAATTGTTGGTCGTTTTTCTGCTGGTACAACATCACATGTAACCATACAGGGAAATAAATCAATTAACTATGAGAAAAACCCTGACTTAACCGGAACATGGTATGAAACAGCTTTGGGGATTGGTTCTGAACAAGGTTCTGGATATGGTGATGATGATGAAGCTGATTACGAACATATTGATAATATTAAGGATTATAGGTTGATGCCATATCATTATACAACAGTTCATGAAGCATACCAAAGTCCAACAAATGCAACTGTTGCTGGTTATGTTAATGATGGTGTTGGATTGATCAATTATTGTGGTCATGGAGATCATGATTATTGGGTAACAAGTAGTTATTCAGCAAGTAATGTAAATAGCTCAACCAATGGCGATATGCTTCCTTTCGTTTTTTCAGTTGCGTGTATTGTAGGTGAGTTCCACACGGGAAGTGATTGTCTTGCAGAAGCAATGTTAAGAAAAGATGGTGGAGGAGCAGTTGCTACCTGGATGTCTACAATTAATCAGCCATGGACACCTCCTATGCGAGGTCAGGATTATGCAAATGATATTTTAACTGAAGGTTATGATTATAGTGTCGGAAACGGAACAGCTACAACATATGGTAAAACAACTTTTGGTTCCATAACTTTTAATGCTGCCGCTTTGATGATCAATGAATCAACAGAAGACGATGACTGGGATACATACAAAACCTGGACTGTTTTTGGTGATGCTTCATTACAGGTTAGAACACGTCAGCCATTGGCTTTATCTTTGTCAAATCCAAGTGTAACACCGGGTTCTTATACAACTCAGGTAACAGTTGGAGGCCAACCATTTGAGAATGCGCTGGTTTCCTTATATAAAGATGGAGCTTCTCAGCCTGCATCTGGATTAACAGATGCTTCTGGTAATGTAACTATTAGTCATTCTTTTACAGGTACTGTTACTTTAACAGTTACAGGTTATAACCTGGCAACATATCAGGTTGAAACACCAGTTGCTGTGCCAGATCCTCCGATTTGTGATTTTATGGCAGATCAAACAACTGTTACTGCAGGAAGTACAGTTAATTTCACAGATTTATCAGACAACTATCCTTCAAGCTGGGCGTGGACTTTTAATGGAGGAACTCCAACAAGCTCTACTGTTCAAAATCCTTCAATTGTGTATAACACACCGGGTACGTATGATGTTTCGCTTACTGTAAATAACACAGCAGGAACAGATTCTGAAACAAAAACAGCATACATAATTGTTGAACCAGTTTCAGATCCTCCGGTAGCTGATTTCGAGGCTTCTGTAACAAATATACTTATGGGTGGAACAGTTGATTTTACAGATTTATCAACCAATCTTCCGGATAGCTGGACCTGGACATTTGATGGTGGAACACCTTCATCCAGTACAGCACAGAATCCTACTGGAATTGCATATAATACAGCAGGTACTTATACTGTTACGCTAGAGGCTGGAAATAGTTTTGGTACAGATACAGAAACAAAAGTTGCGTATATAGTTGTTGATCCTCCAGAATACGATGATGCTGGAGCATCGTCAGAATGGGAATATATTGATGATGTAATCTGTGGTGATATTAGCAATACAGCTACAGGTTGGACCACAGGTGGATATGCTGATTATACGTCAATGAATACTACTATGAATATTGGTGATACATACACCTTAACAGTAAATATTGGAAATGTTTACAATAGCGATGAAGTACGAGCTTGGGTTGACTGGAATATGGATGGAGACTTTGATGATACGAACGAAGATATTTATGCTTCTTCTTCATTAGGTGATGATGTTCATACAATTTCAGTAACTCCTCCGGCTGGGGCGGTTAACGGAAATACTCGTTTGAGAATTAGATTGAATGATACACAGAGCGGATCAAATAGTACTCCGTATGGTACTGCAAGTTACGGTGAAGTTGAAGACTACACATTTATTGTACAAAGTCCGGCAACTACAGCTCCTATTGCTGGTTTTGACGCAGCAGCAACTATGGCTTGTGCAGGATCATCTATCATGTTTACAAATCAAAGTGTAGATGCTGACTCATATTCATGGACCTTTGACGGTGGTGCCAGTGGATCAACAGCTGAGAATCCATCTGTAGTTTTTGATACTCCTGGAACATATACTGTAGAACTTACTGCTACAAATTCAATTGGAAGTGATGCCTACTCAATGGATGTAACCATTACGGCTGCACCAACTGTATCCTTAAGCTCTACAGATATTCTTTGCAACGGTGATAATGATGGTGCAATTGATATTACGATTAGTGGAGGTACTGGAACATTGGATTATGCCTGGAGTAATGGGGCTACGTCTGAAGATCTTACTGGTGTGCCAGCAGGATCATATACTGTTACCATTTCAGATGATGCAGGTTGTGCTGTTACAGAGTCTCAGGTATTAACTGAACCCACTGCATTGGTACTTTCAGGAACAGTAACAGATGAAGATACCTATGGTTCTGGCGATGGAAGTATTGATTTAACTGTTATCGGAGGAACTGCATCTTATTCTTATGATTGGTCAAATGGAGATTCTTCAGAAGACCTGAATAATATTACTTCTGGTACTTATACTGTTACAGTAACTGACGAAAATGGATGTATAACTTCCGCAGCATACGATGTTTCATTTGTGAATTCAATTTCTACTTTATCAGCTGATGAATTGAAATTGTATCCAAATCCGGCAAGTCAGATGATTACAATAGAAGCTACTGAAAATATTTCATCAGTGGAAATTGTATCTGTAACTGGTCAACTTGTATATAGCGGCAATCCTATAGCAAATGTTTGTACGATTGACATTACAAAGCTGTCTGCAGGTGTATATACAGTTAAGGTGCAAAATCAGAATGCATCTGGTTATGTGAAATTGATTGTGAAATAAGCTAAATAAAGTAATACTTATAAAAAAGCTGAGTCTTTAAAGGCTCAGCTTTTTTTTGTGTCGATTTGGTGGTTGATTTCCAGACTTATTTCAGTCTTAAATTATAATCGGGCTGAGTTGCATAGTAAAGCATGAAAAGCTTACAATTTTCAACCCGAAACTTACCGTTGATGTATGGTGGCATTTTGCGTGCAGATAAAGGTTTGTCGCATTGATACTTCAACTGTGCAACTGCCCGCCTTCCTTTCTGCCTGGCACAGAAAGGAAGCAAAGAATGCCACTAACTATTGCAATTTTTAGTATAAAATCTATCTGTATTGCATTGCGATATTAGCCCTAAGCAAAAGAATCGGGTACCCATAGGGTTCTGTAAGCGTT
>PKSZ01000082.1 GCA_002869425.1 Marinilabiliales bacterium | reverse complement strand
AAGTGCCTCATCAATATAATTATCAACAACTTCATACACCAAATGATGTAAACCTTTTACGCCTACATCTCCAATATACATAGCAGGTCTCTTTCTTACTGCTTCCAGACCTTCCAATACCTGAATACTCCCTGCGGAATAATCTTTTTCTTGTACATTCTCCTTATCTATATCACTCATTTTTTAATGATTTAATACCTACTTAAACAAAGATACGTTTTTACACCCTTTAACCGGCATACACCCCTAGTAAAATCGGTCTTTTTATCAACAGGAAATTAACAGTTTACAGGCGTTTGAGGGATCCGTTAGTCTCCAGCTTTTTCACCCCAGAGGGAATACGTTACGCCCACCATGACATTGAAGCGTTGAACAGGATAGTTGTTCCACATTTTATACTTTGAAGCAGCTATGTTATTAAAGTTAACAAAAGCCGACAATAGCTTATTATAACGATATTCAACACCCAGATTAATATCAACATATGGTGCCAATTCCCGGACATATGATGAAGAATTATATCCCTGTACGTATCGTTTACCAAACAGTAGTATATCTGCATCAACAAAAATTTTGTTTTGTAAATTATAGCGACCTGTTAAGCTTACTGTGTACTCAGGTTTGTTCCATGCATAATCTTCATTCAATAGATTGTAAACAAAGTAACTTCCTCTCAGTAAAAACTGCAATTTATCTGATCGTTTGTAACCCACCTGTCCGCTGAATTTGTAAATTTCAGCATAATCATATACAACATTNGAACTGATTTTGCAGCTCCAAATTGGTATCAATCACGAAAAAATACATAGAATCAACCTGCTGAAATTCTCCTCTGAGATCATAAGACAAATTCTGACTGACTTTTCCTTTGAAACCTGCAAATACATGCATCTTATGATTTGTATTGGCCATTCTGTAACCGGGAGAAACAAATGGATTCTCCAACATTATTTTTCGGTAATTATTGGTTTCCAAAAAGCCATAAGCACCAGCATACGGTATAACCATATTTTCATAAACATCATACTGCATATCAATATTTGGATACCAATGAAAAAGTGTAGCTTCAGTCTGAACATCGGTATGCATATTCAAACCTGCTTTTATCTTCCACTTTGCACCTCCAACCTTAATCCAGGGCTCAAACTTCGCAATCAGATTATAACTTGTATCCAACAATGATTTATTATAATAATCAAAATGCAAATTGCCACCCAGCTCCTCTTTTTTATAGAAATAGCTCATTGAAGTTCCCAATCCACCATGATTTTCCATATACTCAGAAAAATCTCTAAAAAACAAATAATTAGTTTTTATATCATAATTCAGATGCGTGCTATCAGTATAGTTTGTTTTATATCCAGCAACGGCTCCGATTCCATAATAGTAGTTCTGAATATCATCACGTTCCAATGTTGTATCTAATATTTCTGTATTGTATCCATAATAATGATAGAGATTTCTATCAAAACGAATTCCGCCATAAGCAGTAGCATTCCTGTAAAATCTTTTTGCATAAACCCTTGCCATATCATCAGAAAAGCCTGATGGCACTTTTACACCAGCATTATTTTTTATTTCACCACTTGAGGACAAATGTCTTGCGTTAAAACCAATTAAGAGTTCTTTACTTCTCAAATTGCTAACATTTACTTCTCCCAGCGGCATCATATAATTTCCAAAACCAGCTTTAACATACCCCCTATAGAGTCTGTTCAATGGTTCACCAACCATCCTTGCAGGTTTAATATCCTCTAGCGAAAAATCAGTATTGAGCTGTTGAGACCGAATCATATAATTAAAACTGGCATTCACACTTGTTGTATCGATAATACGAGGTAAATCGCTAATTTTAAATGCATCAGACACGGTTGGTTCGAATTCCTTAACAACCACAACATTCTGGTTCAGCTTATCACCCTCTTCTTCCTGGGCAAACGTTTTAGAGCCAGCCAAAACAACAGTTAAAAAGAGAATTGTTCCAATATATTTCATAACAATTGTTTTATTCTGTTTCACCATTATTGTTTCCTTTTTCTATTTCTGGAGTGTTTTCCTGTTCCTTAGGTTCATCAGCGTTTTTCTCTACTTTATCTTCGGGCTGAACTTCCTCTTCTTTACTATCTACAGCTTTTTCCTGACTGCTTTCAATCACAGACTGTTTATCTGGATTGTTGCTTTCTTCTTTTTCTACTTCTGCATCATCAAAAAGATCTGAATGCTCGAACACTACTTCAAAGTCTTCGATGGATTCTTCGAGCATACTCTCGGCTTCTTCTGCTGTAACAATATCCTCCAACTTATCCTCTGCCAGCTCAATAATTCCATCACCACGTGTACTGTAATTTGTAATTATACTTTGAAGCATTGCCTTTGCCTGGAAGTTATCATCTCTTGAAACATAAATATCAGACAATAAAATAATACTTCGTGCCACCCAATCCTGATAAGGAGTCATTTTTTTATTGAAATCAATTATTTCATTCTCAGCTAAAGTATCAGCTCCTTGCTTAAAATAAATTTCTGCCACTCTAAACTTAGCCTCTGCACCTTCCCTTGATTTACAATCCTGAGAAATAATCATAAATTCATCCATCGCATTTTGCAGATTATCCATCGCATAATATGATTTTGCAATATCATAATGAGCCTCCCTGTATATTTCATCTGCAATTTTATCTGTTTTCAGCACTGCGATTGCAGAAGTAATTGCCTTTTCGTAATCCTTTATAAAATAGTTACATCGCATTTTACCAATACGTGCTTCTTTGATAACATTTTTTCTATCTGCGATCTGCTCCAGTTCTGTATAGTTCTCACTTGCTGCCTTATAGTTTTTATTCTTATAATTAATTTTGGCTGCATTGTAAAGAGCATTGGATGTATATTTTGTTTTTGGCTTTGAAATAATAAACTGATATGACTCTAAAGCTTCATCCTCATCTCCATTCTGCATATTACAATTTGCTTTATAATAGTGGGCACTTAAAATATACCTGCCATTAGGAAACTTCTTTATATATTTATTCAAATGACCTTTTGCCTGATCACAATCTCCTTTCAGATAAATTTTCTCGGCAGTAATAAACATTAAAGAATCCTCTTCAGTTTTTGTAACAGTATACTCGCCAATAGAATTTGAATAATCAACATACCCTTCAACATTGTTCATATCCAGATAAATCTTCTTGATCTCTATCAAAGCATCATCAATTTCCGGATTTCCGGGAAACTCTTCCACAACCCTCTTATACTTTTCAAGGGCAAGATCATTATCCCCTGAGTTGTAATAAATTAGACCCTGTCCGAGATAAGCTTTCTTCACATAACTGCTATATGGATACTCATCAATTATTGTTTGGTAAGTACTGATAGCCATTTCAGGTGCCTCAATAATCAAGTATGCTTTTGCCAGTTCGAAAAGGGCAGCTGCACGATATGAAGATTTTGAATAATCATTCAGCAGTTGATTCAATACAATAATTTTCTGATTATAATCCTTTAAAAGACCAAGAGCAAAACCCTTCTGATAAAGTGCATAATCGACATCTTTCAATTCTGATTCAATGGATTCATCATAATAAATGACGGCATCATCATACTTTTTTGAAATAAAATAGCAATCTCCGATACGATTGTATGCATCACCAAGCCTTTCAGAAGATTTATTCTCCATAAACTGATCATACATTCTAAACCATGTTATTGCTTTATCGTATTGTTTGATTTTAAAGTTTGCATAACCCAGATTATAATGTGCAAGATTATACTCGGGTAGTTCAAAAGAACCATCAGATAAAACAAATGCCTCATATCCTTCAATGGCCTTTTTATATTTACCCAACTTATAATAAGCTTCTGCTCTCCAATACAAGGACTGAGCCTTAATAACCGGGTTTAATTTTGCATTGTCTAATGATTTATCAAAATGATCTATCGCTTCCTTATACTGCAAATCATTAAAAAGTTCCAATCCCCTAAAATATGCAACACGCTGATAAATAAGTGCTATATCACCAGTTAAATTTCTGATACTTTCAATGCTTTCAAGCGCATCTTTGTAGTTTCTTGTTGTCATAAAAACATTCACAAGAAATTTATACGCCTCATCTACACGATTACTTTCAGGATATTTTTCAATATACAAATTCAGGGCATTAACTGCCTCATTAAAAGGATACATTGACAATTCATACGTTAACTTCGCATATGTAAACAATGCATCTTCACTCATTTGTTTATCGAACTTTAATTCTGAAGCTGTTAGGAAGGCATATCTTGCTTTGTTCTTTTCTCCCATTTGTAAATAACAATCGCCTAAATGATAATACGCATTTTGCGCAAGTCTGTCACTAGAATTGGCTATACTGGAAAACTTTTTGGCTGCCTTTTTATACTTTTCATTTCTATAATAACAGTATGCCAGTTTATAATAATCCTCGCGGGTAATAATCGTCGCTTCATCCATATACCTTTCCAGGTAAGGGATTGCCTCTTTATATTTAAAGGTTCGATAATAAGCTTCAGCAATTACTCTTGCTATTTCAGGTGCTCGCTTTGTTGACGCAGAATCCAGAAGCGGTGGTGCGTAAGAAAGTATCTGATCGAACTTCTTTTAATAATAAAAAATCTGAGTTTTGT
>PKSZ01000634.1 GCA_002869425.1 Marinilabiliales bacterium | reverse complement strand
TCTTTTTCGTTCCACACCACCTTTCCGGTCACGGCCTTTTGGATCAGGATCTGCTTTCGCTCTTTGAGCAGCGCAATCATCTTCTCCTTTTGGGCAATGACCTTATCTATCTTCGCTGTTTTCTCATCAAGGAAGTTGGCGATGGCAGTTTGTTCGTTACTGTCAGGAACGGGCAATAACGAATAAGATAGGATTGGATAACTAATATTTTTTCCTTCCCTAATACCTACAATACTTGTTTGCATTTCATAAATAAAAGATTTTGACTTAAACAAGTATTTATAATACTCTGCTATCAAATCATTACGCTTTTTTAGTACAGTGTAGGCAGGACTAATAATTCCATGATGGTGGCAATATTCAAGTCCACCTTCAAAAGACCGCAAACTAATTGAAAAATCTCCTTTTTCAATATATTTAAAAGCATCAAGGCCTCCAGAAGGCATCACCATTCTATTCTCAACCCAGCTTCTGGGTACAACTCCCATATTCTGTGTTACAGATAGCAATGCTTCATCTGGTTTATTTTTAATTGATACATCTTTAAAGAGATATTTCATTTTAACTGCATCCCATCCCACAGGAATATCACTCAGCCACTCAACACCAGAGTCTTTATAGGAATCGTATTTCCGAAACTTTACTATCATAGTTTTTCTAACAGAGTCTCATCAAAATCCCCATTCTGAAAATAGTTCAGTTTGTCTTTAAAATTATCATATATGTGTTTGGAGTTTGCATTCGAGAATTCAAACTTCACCACATAGATATCATAATTCAGTATTGTGCTTTCTTTTCCGGCAAGGTCTTTTATGCGATGGAAGGGCTCATGTATCTTTATTCTACCGGGCAGTAGCATTAAATTATTTTCAGTTTCAACCTTCAAGTCAAGAGATTGTCTTCTAGGGAAAGGAATGCCATTGAATGGAGAAGCAGGATCAAGGTTTTCGACATCAAGTAAAATAACGATACCAAAAAACTCACTATTGTATCCTGCCGCAAGTTTGCAAAAATAATCCTGAACGATATTGTTTATCGCTGTTAAAGCGACAATTGGACCTCCTGCACCAACATTATTATAGAGCCCAGTATGAGCACATTTTCCGATATTATTAGTTGCAGCATCAAATATGTCTAAATAACCTGCACCCGGCAAGCCCATAATATGGGTTGTTATTGTTGGTATTCCCATACAAACAACAATTTGATCTCTAATAGCTGCTGCTCTAGGGGCACCCGGAGTAATAAAAAGGCCAAAATTAGACATCATCCAATCCTCAAAACAATCACTGTGTAGTGCATTTTCAAAATCTTGTATCGTCATAAGTTAAAGGTTTAGTATGTTATTAATAAGTCCATCGTTCTCTTTCTCCAGTTCCAGTATTTCGGCGGTTACTTCTTCAATGCTCCGCAGTGGCTTATGCATATAAAAATACTTATTAAAGCTTATCTCATAGCCAATCTTTGTCTTTTCAAGGTCAATCCAGGCCTCTTCCACATGTGGCTTCACCTCTTCCAAAAAGTATGAGTGGATATTTCCTTTCAACGGCACATTCTCGTAATCCCGCAGATCACTCTCAGTCTCATATATCTTGTATTCATTATCATTTTCTGTAGGATAGTATCCAAAATCAGCAAGTTGCTCTTTCTCACAACCCAGGTGTTCAAGTAGTACAGTAAGTTTCTCATCATTGAAGCGCTGTATCTTCTTTATCACCTTATCAGCTGTTTCATCGTACCAGCATACGGCAGCGAATATGAGATTCTTCTCAGAAGCAGTGAGTTTTAGTTTTTTCTTTTTCAACTCCTTCTCCACCATTTTCTGGAACACATTGAAATTGGAGTACACATCCGTACCAATCGCATCCAGCAATATTGTTGCTGCATCCAGTACTTTCTTTTGCTTCTTCCATATCTCACCAAAAACCACTGCCTTTCGCTTTTTGGTATTCAGGTCAAGATCAGCATTTTCACACCACTCAAGAATTTCATCCTTTATGTTTCTTAAGTCACTGTAAACACGGTCGCCATAGGTCTCATACGCCCACTGCATGGGTTCTTCCAGCGATTTATAATAGCGTAAAGAGGCTATCCGCTCTGCTGTAAACTGAGCTTTAAGCCTTTTAGGCCTTTCAATAGTCACTTTATAATAACCAAAATCGCTGTTATCAAATACTTTGGCAGCAATATCATCATCCTTTTCCCGCTCCGCAGATTCAAAGTGCTCATAGAGTTCCAGAATTTCCCTGATATGCTCCGGTTTAAGTTCACAGTTCTTGGCCCCGAGGTTTTTCCTTAATTTTGAATAACGTTGCCCTGCATCAATCAGCTGCACCTTTCCCTTCCGCTCTTCCGGCTTGTTATTACTCAAAATCCAGATGTAGGTGGTAATACCTGTATTATAAAAGAGGTTATTAGGCAACTGTATAATCGCAGAGAGCAAGTCATTCTCGATAATATGGCGTCGGATATTACTCTCACCACTCCCGGCATCCCCGGTAAAGAGGCTGCTGCCATTATGCACAGAAGCAATGCGTGAACCATGTACACTCTGTTTCTTCGATTTCATTTTGGAGACCATCTCCATCAGAAACAGCAGCTGACCGTCGGAGGAACGAGGTACCGCATCAGCCTCTTCCAACTCTCCCCAATAATTCTTCAGCCGGACAGTAAAACGGGAATCAATAACATCTTTACCATCCTTAATAAATTTCACCTCCGAAGCCCACGATTTTCCATAGGGAGGATTAGAAAGCATAAAGTCAAAATAGGTTCCGGAGAACTCATCCGTTGACAAGGTAGATCCGTTTTTAATATTTCCGGGATCATTTCCTTTAATCATCATATCCGACTTACAGATGGCATAGGTTTCATCATTAATTTCCTTGCCAAAAAGGTATACATCACCCATGGCTTTAATCTCACCTTCTTCATCCTTAATGAAATTCTGAGCCTCGGTAAGCATTCCCCCAGATCCACATGCCGGATCATAGATGGTAATAACCGGAGGAAGTTCATCCTTAATGGGATCAAAGACAATATGCGTCATAAGGTCAATCACCTCACGGGGCGTAAAGTGTTCCCCGGCCTCTTCGTTGTTCTCTTCGTTAAAACGGCGTATCAGCTCCTCAAAAACATAGCCCATTCCAAGGTTTGTTAAAGGTGGCAGTTTCCGTCCGTCGGGATCCTCCTTTGAGAAAGGCGTAAGGTTGATATGTGGTGAAGTAAATTTCTCCAGCACATCGAGCAACACATCTTTATCAGCCATGTGTTTTATCTGGGCAGGAAGATTGAACTTCTGCACAATTTCCTTCACATTTGAGCTAAAGCCATTAAGATACTCCTGAAAATTCACCTGCAAAAGTTGTTGGGAGTTGCTGGCTGTATCTTTTAGTCTAACCAATGTCCACTTGCTGGTGTTATAGAACACGTATCCTGAAGCAGCCTGCAGGGCGGTATCGTCAAGTTCCACAAGACTCATCTCTTCCCTTTGGAACTTCACTTCCTCCATGACCGCACTTTTAGACTCTTCCAGCAGCACATCCAGGCGGCGTAATACCACCATCGGCAGAATCACATCGCGGTATTTCCCTCTCACATAAACATCTCTGAGACAGTCATCAGCAATCGACCAAATAAAAGATACGAGTTTATTATGTCCTGATATATCCATGAATTTATTTCGATTTCGGTTTGATGGGATAAAGGTAATGAATTCATGGGAAAACTATTGTTTATATCAAATAATTTTCCCACTAAATGACAACCTATAACAATGAAATCATTTTTTGCAGTCGCAAATTGCGACCACAAATTGTCTCTGCAATGTGGAGAATGTTTTCTGAAATAATGAAATCCTAGTATAAATGGTCAATTATTTTTAC
>PKSZ01000719.1 GCA_002869425.1 Marinilabiliales bacterium | reverse complement strand
GTGGATCAAAATTCATGATCGATCTACCTTCCTGAGGAATTACTGTTATGCCGCCTACATGCCAAGTATCACCAAAAGTATCATAAGCAAACAAATAGTAATCACCAGGTTCTAAGTTAAAAGTATAGTTATAAATCTGCGGCGTTGAAGAATATAATCCCGGTCCATACTGGCCTGCCACAACTACTCCACTTTCATCTTCAATCCACCAATAAATCTCCTCTGCAAAAGAAGATGTCTGCAAATTAACCTGGACTTCTGTTGTTGCTTCTTCACACAAAGGCTCATAAACGATAGAGCCTGTTAATACAATATTATCACCTGAACATACAACCGTGTCACTACCTGCAGAGATTACTGGTGCATCGACAACCTCAATTGTTATGTTATTACTAATACTTTGACACGGTCCTGGATCTACTATTCTCCTGAAATACCATGTCGTATTTAAAATAGGAGGTTGATAATCCTGTAAATCTGAAATTCCCGGTACATCTACCCAAGTGACCTGATCTGTACTATACTGCCATTGATACGAATAACTTCCTGTACCACCGGTTGGTAGTGTTCCTGTTAATTCATCCGGAAGATTCCCTGAACAAATGGTTTGAGCAGCACTGATATAATTGTTCTCCGGGGCACAAAATAAAATACAATTGTACGGGATTGTAAGCTCAGACAATAATCCACCATCAGAACCTGTATCTCCAATAAATGCATCGCATCCTGAACCTATATGATTACCCGCTAAGCCACCTGATAAAGTTACATTAACATTAGACGGCATACTTGTTCCATTGTGCCAAATTAAACCACCGCCACCACCGCCACCAGTACCTCTGCAGTAACTTATACTACCTGGTTGAGCAGATCCTCCATTACCACCCTGTGTGGAAATATTCAATTCCCCAATATAGTTTTGAACATCAAGCAATACAGTACCTCCTGCTCCACCTCCTCCAGTGCTTTCTTCAGCAACTATTCCGACTACCGATTCCCCATTAGCATCAATTTCATATCCATTGCCCACAATATTCTCAGCAATAATAATGGCAATACCACCTCCGTAACCACCTGCGGATGCATCGCCACCCGACACTTCCTGGGTACCTGAACCACCACCTCCTCCCAAAAAGATTCGGTTTTCTAAATTTGTATATAACAAAGCTGCACCACCTTCACCGCCAACCTCCATTGGTGAGCTGCAAAAATCTGCCTCTTTTCCACCTCTTCCTCCAACTCCATAATTTCCACCTCCTCCTCCGGCAGCGTCTAAAGTATTACCTCCACCCCCTCCATTAGCCAGCTTTCCTCTCCCCCTCAGATAGAGTGAGTTATCATTTGTAATTCCACCTCCTTTATACCCTGCATAGTCATCAGAAGCCACACCATAATAGTAATTTTGATAAACTGAATTATCAGCAGCGCAAGCAGATATTGAATTTGCATCGTATACTGGATTTCCTCCCCACAGACCTTTACCTTCAACACTAATATTGGCATTGAGAAATAATGTATCCCGGACAATAATAGCCAGTACACCACCTTCTTCTTCAGTGAAATCCCAACGTTTGGCAGTAAGTGTACTGTCTACTATTGCCCTATGATAATTGGGTACACTTACAAACTGAACAATACCATTCACATCATAATTTCGTTGCAAATTACATGACAATACAACCTCATTTGTAGTATAATTGATGGAATCTATAATTGCAAACTCATAATTTCCAGCTTCATTATAAGCCGTAATATCACCAAAAGCAGCCGTTTGATCAACCACTATATCTGCACCTTTTATTTGTATAATAAGAACTGTATCCCCAACAGAAAAGTCAACAGAATTTTCAATTTTTATATGATTTGTCGAAGATACCCAGGTTACATTGGTATATGAATTTACAACTGATCTTATTGGTGTTTGTGAAAATAATTCAAAAACAAGCATCAATAATGCAAGAATTAGACTAATTTTTTTGAAATATTTCAACATTCCTAAATTCTAATAATGCCTCAACATTAAAAATTATACGTAATTATGCAGGGATAGTTACATGATACAAAACAAAAAAAAGGTATAACTACAGACGTAATTATACCCTCTAACAATCTTATTTAAAGACTATGCATCTATATTGGCATATATTGCATTTTTCTCAATAAATTCTCTTCTTGGAGGTACCTCATCACCCATTAACATAGAAAATATTCTATCTGCTTCCGCAGCACTATCAATGGTTACCTGACGAAGGGTTCTTGTCTCCGGATTCATAGTTGTATCCCATAATTGTTCAGCATTCATCTCTCCCAAACCTTTATATCGCTGGATGTGAACTGCTGATTCTTTGCCCTTACCCAGCTCTTCAACAGCATTCTTACGATCAAGTTCTGACCAGCAATACTTCTCTGCTTTACCTCTTTTGATTAAGTATAGTGGAGGTGTAGCAATATAAAGATATCCGTTTTGAATAAGATCCTTCATATACCGAAAAAAGAAAGTCATAATCAAAGTTGTAATATGACTACCATCTACATCGGCATCACACATGATGATTATCTTATGATACCTTAATTTTTCGAGATTAACAGCTTTACTATCCTCCTCTGTTCCAATAGTTACACCTAGTGCTGTGAAAATATTTTTGATCTCTTCGTTCTCAAATATTTTATGCTGCATTGCTTTTTCAACATTCAGTATCTTTCCTCTTAAAGGCATAATAGCCTGAAAGAATCTGTCTCTACCCTGTTTTGCTGTTCCACCCGCAGAATCTCCCTCTACTAGAAAAACTTCACAGTTTGCAGGATCTTTATCTGAGCAATCAGCTAATTTCCCAGGCAAACCTGCACCGGAAAGTACATTCTTTCTTTGAACAAGTTCCCTTGCCTTTCTTGCTGCATGACGCGCTGTTGCTGCAAGAATTACTTTCTGAACAATTGACTTTGCATCCTTTGGATTCTCTTCAAGATAATTAGAAAGTAGTTCACTCACAGCCTGATCAACAGATCCCATTACTTCACTATTACCAAGCTTGGTTTTGGTCTGTCCTTCAAATTGAGGCTCTGCTACCTTAACACTAATTACCGCTGTAAGTCCTTCCCTAAAGTCATCACCATTAATATCGAACTTAAGCTTTGCGGTCATACCTGTTTTTTCAGCATAAGACTTAAGCGTTCTGGTCAATCCGCGTCTAAAACCGGAAAGATGAGTACCCCCTTCATGTGTATTAATATTATTCACATAAGAATGAACATTTTCTGTAAATGAAGTATTATACTGTAAGGCAATCTCCACAGGTATTCCTGTTTTTTCTGAAGTTATATGAATAACGTCATCAATAAGTTTTTCTCTGGTTGAGTCAAGAAATTCAACAAATTCTTTCAATCCGTCTTCTGAATAAAACTGATCCCCAAGATATTCACCTTTCTCATCCTTGTTTCTTTTATCAATTATTGAAAGCTGAATTTCTTTATTTAGGAATGCCAGTTCACGCAATCTGGCGGCAAGAATATCGTATCTGTAGACCGTTTCGTTAAATATTTCCTGATCAGGCCAAAAATGTACAATGGTTCCTGTTTTTTCGGTTTTACCAATTTCCTTAACAGGCTGAATTGGTTTTCCCTTTGAATATTCCTGTTGGTATACTTTTCCTTTCCTGTGAACTTCTGCCACCAATTTACTTGATAATGCATTAACACAAGAAACACCAACACCATGAAGACCACCAGAAACCTTGTAACTATCTTTATCAAACTTTCCTCCGGCATGCAATACTGTCATCACTACTTCTAAAGCAGATTTCTGCTCTTTTTCATGCATTTCTACAGGTATACCACGACCATCATCCTCAACCCGTATTGAGTTATCTTCTTCGATGATTACATCAATGGTTTTACAATGACCT
>PKSZ01000296.1 GCA_002869425.1 Marinilabiliales bacterium | reverse complement strand
TAAAAGCTTTTTACATCATCAATCAAAACATCTTCACCTGCTTTCAAATCCTTTGTAAGACCTGAATATGTTATATATATCTTATCTTGTGAACATTCTTCCATACCTTCATACAAACTCAATTCTGCTCCCTCTTTCAATCCAATTCCATTGGAAGGTGTATTGGAAGTCCTTATTTTTGGTCCTTGTAGGTCAGCCAAAATTGCAATATTCAACTGCATTTCTGCTCGCAATTCTTTAATCTTCTTTATTACGCTCTGATGAGATTCATGTTCTCCGTGTGAAAAGTTCAATCGAAAAACGTCAACACCAGATAGAATCATTTTTCGAAGTGTTTCCTTTGCAGAAGAAGCAGGTCCTACTGTAGCTATAATTTTTGTTCTGGATTCATTCATAATTAAGCAACCTTTTGTGAAAAAACCTCGTCTAGCGAATATGAATAATCCCTTAGAAAAATACCCTTATTCTCTATTAGGCGTTTCATTAAACATTTTTTATTATTTGCAAGCTAAATTAAATAGATTAACGATAGTATCAAAATATTTTAACTTATCATTAATTGGTGAAAAATAAAAAACATTTGTTCATTAAAATTATTGACTTTAATAACTATATACCGTAATTTTACGATCCTTTTTCCCAAAAAGGGACTATTGATATATGAAAAGAATAAATAAGAATTTAATTGTTAACTAACATTTTACTGCTATGAGAAAAAGCTACATTAGTTTAATGTTGAGTTTGATGTTTCTTTTTGTCTTTTCGGCAAGCTTATTAGCACAGCCGAGCGAAGGAGGAACACCACCAACATTCAAAGCGAAGCTTGGAGTCGCTGATCCTGATATCAGGATATTACCCAGCGTAACACAAGCAAAGATTGATTATTATGATCAGCAGACCGAGAAAAACGGTACAATGCTGGTCAGTGGAGAGTCGATTCCGGTAAATCTTGGAATGCAAGATGCTGGTTCATGGACTGTTCTGGATGATGGTTCGAGAGTTTGGAGACTTACTCTAAAATCAAAAGATGCACAAGCCATCTCTATTGTTTACGATGAGTTTTATATTCCACGTGGTGGAAAATTGTTCATCTACAACGAACTGAAAACTCAGATTCTTGGTGCTTTCACATACAAGAACAACCCTGAGTACGATCTTTTCGCAACAGAATTGGTTCAGGGCGATGTTGTTACTCTTGAATATGTAGAGCCTAAATTCAAAACAAATGAAAAGGCAAGAATCCATATTCAGGAAATTGCACACGTTTTCAGAAATGCAGACGTAGTTGCAAAATACGACCCTGCAAAACAAACAGGTTGGGGTAGTTCTCAATCTTGTGAAGTAAACATCAACTGTTCTCCTGTGGGTGATAGCTGGCAGGATCAGAAAAGAGGTGTTGCTGAAATCTGGCTTCGCGACGGCGGTAACTGGGGATGGTGTTCAGGTACACTGGTAAACAACACAGCTGAAGACGGTACACCATACTTCCTTACAGCAGACCACTGCGGTGGTTCAAGTGCTTCTGATGCAGACCTTCTGGTTTGGGAATTCTATTTTAACTACGAATCACCAGATTGTACAACACCAGCAACTGAGCCTTCATACAATACTGTTACTGGTTGCGTTAGAAGGGCTGTTGGCCCTATCAGCGGAGGTTCTGACTTTTTCCTTGTTGAACTAAACTCAACTCCTCCTGCCTCATTCCAGCCGTACTATAATGGTTGGGACAGAACTGATGCTACAAGTAGTTCCGGAGCAGGTATCCACCATCCGGCAGGTGATATTAAGAAAATTAGTACATATTCTTCAGCTCTTGGAAAATCGGGTAACAACAATGTGGGTGGTAGTATAATGGCACCAAACACAACATGGATTGTTCAGTGGGCTTCAAATGCAAATGGTTGNTGCAAATGGTTGGGGTGTTACTGAAGGAGGTTCATCAGGTTCTCCTCTTTTTGATGCAAATGGTAGACAAATAGGTACGCTTTCAGGTGGTTCTTCATACTGTACAGACCAAACAGCTACAGATATTTATGGTAGATTTTACTATCACTGGGATCAAAATGGTACAACTGATGCTGAAATGCTTCAGCCATGGCTTGACCCATCAAACACTGGCGTTACAACACTGAATGGATTCGATCCTTACAGTGCTGCGCCTCCTTCAACAGATTTTTCTGTTGTAGATCCAAGTACATATTTATATCCTATTCCAATTCTTGAGGGAGAAAATGTTGACTATCAGGATGAATCATGGGGTTCTCCTACTGCATGGTCATGGGTATTCGATGGTGGAACACCAGCTACTTCATCAAATCAAAATCCTACGAACATTGTATATAGCAATGCCGGATTATATGATGTTTCTCTAACAGCTACCAATACAAAAGGAGATTCAACAGTAACTGCTTCAGGCTTAATAAGAGTTATTGATCCTGCTACAACGTACTGTGATACAATGGCTCAATTTTGCTGTAATCCAGCTATTTATACATCAGCAGAAGGTTATGTTGGTGGTAGCAATGAATACGGTATTGAAGCTGTTGCTGAAGGATTTGCTTATAGTGGTCCATACAACAAATTAACAGGTGGACGTTTCTTCTGGGCACAAGCTACAGCAGGAGCAGCTACAGACGTTGTTTTCAATGTTTGGGGTAATGACGGTTCTGGAAATCCTAGTTCTGTTATAGCTACAAAAACAATTCCATTTGCAACCATTGTAAATGACTTCACCACAAATGGTTATACAGATGTAACTTTTGATGCAGATGTAATCCTTCCTACCGGATCTTTCTTCCTTGGATTTGAAATTCCAGGAGACAGAGCAGCCGGAGACACATTGGCTATACTTACCAATGATGATAACGATAGTGAGGCCAACACTGGCTACAGTATGTATGGTGGAGCATGGGAAACCTATGCTGCATGGGGCATGTCAATGCAAAATGCTATCTTTGCTCATACATGTTATGATCCTTCTATTCCTCCGGTAGCTGATTTTTCAGCAGACCAGACAATGGTTTGGGAAGGTGGAACAATTAATTTCACAGATGAATCATACGGAAGCACTCCAACATCATGGACCTGGTCTTTCCCTGGAGGAACACCAAACAGCTTTAGTGGACAAAATCCTCCAACAATTACATACAATACTGCAGGTATATATAATGTTTCTTTAACCGTTTCAAATGCAAACGGAACGGATACCGAAACGAAAACTGCATATATTACAGTTAACGATCCTACAGTATCCGTTTGTGATACAATTCGCTGGCCTTGGGCATGGTCACAAACAGCATACCTATACAATGGATATGCATCCGGAAATAATGCAGACGGCTTTTTAGCTGTTTCAGATTATTTCCAAACAACAGACTTTTCACCATATCAGCAAATTAGTGGTGCACGTATTTTATTTGGTGAAGTACAAAATGCTGGAGGTACAACAAATGTAGAAGTGAAAGTTTGGGACGGAAGCACAGGAAGCCCTGGTACAGAATTGGGAAGTGTAACTGTTGCAATGGCAGACATACTTAATGATTTTAATGCAGGAAACTTTACTGAAGTTAGTTTCGCATCACCAATAAGTGTTAGTAGTTCTTATTTTGTAGGAATTGTTTTACCGCAAGCCAATGGTGACTCATTAGCAGTTGCTACTACAGCAATTGATGAGAATCTTCCTAATACAGGTTGGATTCAGGAATCTACAAATGCATGGACATCATACGCTGACTATTTTGGTGTTTCACTAACTCATGTTATCACTCCAATAATGTGTACTGATCCGGCAGCTCTTCCAGTTGCTGACTTTGTGGGATCTCCGCTAACTATTGGTCCAGGTGAAACAGTCGATTTTTCTAATTTATCCATTGGAGCCACCTCTTATTCATGGCAGTTTACCGGAGGTACGCCGGCAACTTCTACAGATGTGAATCCAACAGTTACTTACCCTAGTATGGGTGTTTACACTGTAAAGCTTACTGCAAACAATAGTGCTGGTTCTGATGTAGAAACAAAAACTGCATATGTTAATGTTACAGTTTGTCAGACTGTCCAAATGGATCTTACTACAGACCAATATGGTGGTGAAACCAGTTGGGATTTGGTAAATGATGCCGATCCTGGTACAATTCTATACTCATGTAGTGGTTATGATGCAACTACCAATTACGTAGAATCCTGGTGTCTTGAAGAAGGTTGTTACACATGGACCATTTATGACGCCTATAATGATGGTATTTGCTGTGCTTATGGTAATGGAGAATACTCCATCGATAACCTTACAGACCCACAAAACTATGGTACAGGTGGAACCTTTACAAGCAGTGAAGCAGTAAGTTTCTGTATAACACTCCCACCGCAGCCACCTGTTGCATCTTTCTACTCAGACAAAGAAGAAACATGCCAGGGAACTTCTGTTCAGTTTACAGATGCCTCTGCTGGCGTTCCAACTTCGTGGTCTTGGACATTTGATGGAGGAACACCAGGAACATCAACGGCTGAAAATCCTTTGGTTACATATAATACTCCTGGAACTTATGATGTTTCTCTTACAGTAAACAATGCACAGGGAACTGATTCTAAAACTATTACAGGATATATTACTGTTACTACTCCGGCTACCCTTACAATGGGCGGAACCAATGAAACTTCAGCAGGTGCTTGTGATGCAACAGCATCAGCAACTCCTGTTGGTGGAGTAGCTCCTTTCAACTATGTTTGGGATGCTACAGAAGTTGGATCTGAGTCTTTCACAGGAGGAACAGGTACTCTTAATGAAAACTCAATCAATAATTTCACTGCAACAGTTAGTGGATTAGGAAACCTTGACGGAACTAATTATGGTATTGCTTCTGTATGTCTTGATATAACTCAAGATAGATTACAGGATTTAACCATTTCTTTAATTGCTCCGGATAATACAACAGTGATTCTCGTTAATCCTGCTTCAGGTTCAAACTATACAGGTACATGTTTTGATATGTCAGCAGGTGCTTCTATTACGACTGGTTCAGCTCCTTTCACAGGAACATGGATTCCAGAAGGAAACCTAAACAATATCAACAACAATCAGGATCCAAACGGTACATGGACACTTGAGATCGATGAAGGTTCAAATGCCGGTGGAGCTGGCTCTGTTAACAGTTGGTCAATTACGTTTAACACACAAATAGGACAAGCTACGCAAACTGCAACAGACCTTTGTAATGGAACATATAATGTTACTGTTACTGATCAGGCAGGTTGTGAGTCTACAGGACAAATAACTCTTCCATTATCAGTTGCTCCGGTAGCTGATTTCTCAGGAGCACCTACTTCAGTTTGTGAAGGTTCAACTGTTACATTTACTGACCTTTCAACAAATGCACCTACTTCATGGGCATGGTCATTTACTGGAGGAACACCAGGTACAAGTAATGCCCAAAACCCAACCATTACATACAATACACCGGGAACCTATGCAGTTTCTTTAACTGTAAACAATGCAAACGGTTCAGATACAAAAACAGTTACAAACTACATAACTGTTAATGCTAATCCAACCGTAACAATGAGTGGATTAAATCCAAATTGTAATGGTGGTGCAGATGGTACTGCTACTGCAACTCCTGCCGGCTCTGTATCTTACACCTACGCATGGAGCAACTCAGGAAATACACAAACAATTACTGGATTAACCAGTGGCACATATGATGTTACTGTTACTGATGAAAACAGTTGTGTTGTTACAGGTTCACAAACCTTAACAGATCCTGCTACATTAAGTGCAACAATAACAGGAACTACAGATGTTACTTGTAACGGAGCT
>PKSZ01000403.1 GCA_002869425.1 Marinilabiliales bacterium | reverse complement strand
AAGCTTTTTATTGAAACCATGAATCATCCATCTCTAACTTATGTTGTAAGAGGAGAGCCTGTATTAAATGATGCAACAATAGCCGAAGCGGATTATGTTGGTTTACATAAGGTTGCCAGGGTTATATCTAATGGTTACGATGCACCATCTACAATTATTGGCAGTTTTTCTGATGAATTTATGGAAGCTTTTAACGAAGCTGATGTGATTATATCAAAAGGACAGGGAAATCTTGAAGTATTATTATCCGTAACGGATCCCCGCATTTTCTATTTATTAATGGTAAAATGTGATGTCATTGGGAAACATATAAATGTACCCAAAGGGAATTTTATAGTTGCTCAAAATCCAATAGCTCACTAAAGATGTAGATATATTAAAAAAACAGATGTTTTAGTAATTGGTGGTAGTGCAGCCGGATTTGTAGCGGCAGCGACTGCCAAGGTGAATAATCCCGATAAACATGTATTGTTGTACCGGAAGGAAGATATAGTTATGATTCCCTGCGGTATACCTTACATTTTTGGAACAACCAAAGAGTCGGGTAAAAATGTGTTGCCGGATGCTCCATTAAAAAATGCAGGAGTTGAAGTTATTATTGGAGAAATTGAGTCTATAGATTGTAATGAAAGGCAATGTAAATCAGAATCAGGAGAATTAATCTCTTTTGATAAATTAATAATTGCTTGTGGCTCAACTCCATATACGCCTGGTTGGCTGGAGGGTTCACAATTGGATAATGTCTTTGTTATTCCAAAAAATAAAGTGTACCTCGATCAGTTTAAAAAGAAAATTGAAAATCTTGAAGAGATTGTTGTTGTTGGAGCAGGCTTTATTGGTGTTGAGTTGGCTGATGAGTTGGTCAAAGGGAACAAAAAAGTAACCTTGATTGAGAAAATGCCTCAGGTACTACCAGCTGCATTCGATTCAGAAATTGCAGAGGATGCTGAAAGTAAGCTTATTGAACGAGGTATCCAGGTAATGAAGGGAGTTGGCGTAAAAAAGCTGGACGGACAAAATTCAGTTGAGAAAATAATTTTGGATAACGGAGCCGAGATCAAGGCAGATGCGGTTGTTTTATCGATGGGATACAGACCCAATACGGAATTGGCTGAAAAATGCAATTTGAAAATCAATGATTTGGGTTTCATACAGGTAGATGAGTACATGAGAACAGGTGTGCCGGGTGTTTTTGCTATTGGTGATTGTGCAGAAAAAAGAGATTTTTTCACACGTAAATTATCCTCTACAATGCTTGCATCTACTGCGTGTGCTGAAGCAAGAATTGCAGCCATGAACCTTTACAGCTTGTCTATCCTGAAGACATTTAGTGGAACCATTGCTATTTATTCAACAGCTATTGGAGAAACCTCTTATAGTACTGCAGGTTTAACAGAGAGTCAGGCTAGTAGTGAGGGATATCAAATCGCAACAGGAATATTTGAAGGAGTGGATAAACATCCCGGATGCTTGCCAAACGCGCATAAGCAAAAAGTAAAAGTTATTGCATCTAAGGAATGTGGAACCGTTTTGGGTGTGGAGATTATTGGAGGAATTAGCGGTGGTGAACTCATTAATGTTGCTGGATTGGCAATACAAAATAAGATGACCTTAGCATCATTACTATCTACTCAAATTGGAACACATCCGCTATTGACAGGATCTCCTGCAGGCTATCCGTTAATTAAAGCGGTTGAAGCAGCATGGAAAAATTGTAAGTAAGTATGAAAATTGCAATAGCGAGCGGAAAGGGAGGAGCTGGAAAAACATCACTAGCGGTGAATTTGGCATCTTATGTAGCCAATGTAATTGGAACGCTTCCATTCGAAAGGGTTACACTGGTTGATTTGGATGTTGAAGAACCCAATAGTGGCTTGTTTTTGAATATGCAAATGCTGGAAAAAGAGAACATTAAAAGATATGTTCCTGAGTATTCTGAAATCAATTGTACCTTGTGCGGAAAGTGCAAAGAGGTTTGTAATTTTAATGCTATAGCTTTACTACCTAAGAATATTCTTGTTTTTCCAGATTTATGTCATTCATGTTTTGCATGTTCAGAGCTTTGTCCTACCGGCTCGTTAGGCATGGTAGAAAAACTTACGGGGACAATCAGCAGATTTATTGAAGGTTCTTTCGATTTTTTCGAGGCCCGTTTGGAAATCGGGGAACCTTCAGCTGTCCCTTTGATTAAAGGTGCACACAATTTTTTGAAATCTTATCAATCCCGAAATGGATTGTATATTTATGATTGTCCGCCAGGAACATCATGTTCTGTTATAGAGTCTGTAAAAGAAGCTGATTTGGTGGTTCTGGTAGCTGAAGCTACTCCTTTTGGTTTTCATGATTTTAAATTGGCACTTGAAACCATGGAAAGTATTCAAAAAGAATATGTTGTAGTGATAAATAAAGCTACAGGAGATTACCATGAAATTGAAGAATATTGTACAAGGAAAAATTGTGAAATAATTGCAAGAATTCCTTTTGTTCGAGAAGTCTCTGAACTGTATTCAATAGGTAAAATATTTATCGACTCAGTAATCCCGTTGCGGGAAGAAATTGCAAGAATGGTTACCAGGTTATCTGCAAGAAATGTATAAAATGAAGGAGATTGTAGTAATATCAGGAAAAGGAGGGACGGGAAAAACTACTGTAACGTCTTCTCTTGCTTTCTTAATAGAGAACAATGCAATTATTGCAGATTGTGATGTAGATGCACCTGATATGCATATTATTCTGGAGCCGGAAATCATTGAGCAAAATGAGTTTTATGGTGGATTTCATGCAGAGATAAACGAGAAAATGTGTATTTCTTGTGGTAAATGCAAGGATATCTGTCGTTTTGATGCCATAGACTATAAACAGGAAGTTTACAAGATAAATAATGCTGAATGTGAAGGATGTGGATATTGTTCACAAATATGTCCTGTAGAAGCAGTGAAGATGCATGAAAGCCACACAGGTCAATTATTTTATTCTCAAACAAGATTTGGAAATAATTTTGTTCATGCAAGGCTTAATATTGCAGCAGAAAATTCTGGTAAACTGGTTGCAAACGTTAGAAACAGGGCAAAAGAGGAAGCCGAAAAGCAAAATAAGTCATATGTATTGATCGATGGACCTCCTGGAATAGGATGCCCCGTAATTGCCTCAATAACAGGTGTTAATTATATTGTTTTGGTTACCGAGCCGAGTATGTCAGCCTTACATGATCTTGCAAGGGTTGTGCAGTTGATTGGTAAATTCAGCATACCTGCTGGTTGCATTATTAACAAAGCAGGGATGAATGTACAGATGGAAGATAAAATCAATACTTTCATAAAAGAAAAGAACATACCTCTTTTGGGTAAAGTACCTTTTGATAAGGAAATTGATATAGCGCAATCGAAAAGGAAAACTATTGCTGAGTGGAATGCCACTTTTAAAAATGAATTTCGTATTATTCTGAATAATATTAGAAATTTATTAGATAAGTAATGAGAAAAAAGAAATCATCCACTGCTTATATTTTGAGTGTTTCAGCAGTTCATCTGATTCACGATATTTATGCTGCTTTTTTTGCACCTGTAATTCCAATACTTGTAGAAAAATTGAGCTTAAATTATACGAGTATAGGTATTATTTCAGCTGCACGAACTTTACCTTCATTTTTTAATCCTTTGTTGGGAAAGCTACTGGATAAGTGGCAAACTCGTGTTTTTCTGGTCATTTCGCCGATTGTTACATCGGTAATGATGAGTCTTATTGGATATGCAAATTCTGCATACGCTCTTTTTTTTATATTACTAATCAGTGGTTTTAGTTCCTCTTTGTTTCATTTACAGGGACCACCTTCTATAAGAGCAGTATCAGGAAATAAGGTAGGGAGGGGGATGAGTTGGTTTATGTTTGGAGGGGAGTTGTCCCGGACTTT
>PKSZ01000476.1 GCA_002869425.1 Marinilabiliales bacterium | reverse complement strand
ACCAGAAACATCCGAAACAGTTAAATAATAATCTCCTGAAGCCAATCCTGAAATATCTTCAAAAATGGATGTAAATGTTCCTGGACCGACCCAGTTAATATTATAAGGACTATTCCCTCCAGAAATATTCAAATCAATAGAACCGTTAACATCACCATGACATAAATTATGTACAATTGTTGTATCGATTATCAATTGATTACTTTCATCAACAACAATACTTGCGATATCTACACAACCTACCTGATCTGTCACAGTTAACCAGTATTCTCCTGCTCCAATATTCACAAGATTGGTATCATTGGATGTAAATGCAGAAGGTCCAGACCAGTTGTATGTAATGGTATCATCTACATCTATTGAAACATACGAAATAATTGATCCTGTTGTATTTCCATAGCATAATACATCTGTTGCAACAAGACTATCAATCGATGGAGCACTTGCATTTCCTACAATCGCTGTGCTGGTTCCAGTACATCCAATATCAGTTGTTACTGTTAAATCATAAACACCTGTGGAAATAGCATTCAAACACTGTCCTGTACCAGAGCTACCCCAGTCATATGACACAGGATTACCTTCTGTTGTAGTAACAGTAGCGCATACTGTTCCATCTGACATACCACAATTCGCATCAACGATCATAAACGTGATACCCATAGGAGCAGGTTCTGAAATTGTATAACTATCAAACACTACACAAGAATTTCCATCAGTAATTGTTAGATCATAATCTCCTGCGGTTAATCCAGACTGATCTTCCTGGTTTACATTTAACCCTGAGCCATTGCTGGTTGCCCATGTGTATGAATACGGTAAAGTTCCTCCAGAAGTTGTAATATCTATTGCTCCCGTAGAAGCGCCATTACAATCAACATTTGTTAAAAGATCAAGGTTCACGGATAAGGCAGCTGAAGGTTCAACAATCTGAACACTATCATTCACAGAACAGCCTTCATCATCAGTAACTGTAACATAATACCATCCTGGAGATAAGCCAGACTGATCTTCTGCCAGAGGATCCAATCCCGATCCTGTTATTGTTGACCAAGAAATATTATAAGGTAGATACCCTCCTGAAATAGACATATCAATTGCTCCATTGGTATTTCCATAGCAGTCGATATGAGTATTTGTAAATGAAAGAGACAATATTTGAGGATTGATTACAAGTGTGCTGTCGGTTCTCTCACATCCTGTTGCATCTGTTACTGTAACTGCTGCCCAACCTTCGCACAAGCCAGTTGCTGTAGAATCCGTAGCTCCTGAAGTCCATAAATATGTGTACGGTGTAGTTCCGCCAATAGGTGTTAATGTAACGGTAGCATTACAATCTCCGCTACAGGTAATGAGAGAAGAGTCTGTAATTCCTGCTTCATAAGTTATTGTATCAACAATTGTTACATTAGATACTGATGTACAACCATTATTATCCGTTACTGTAACATCATAGTCTCCTGTACATAGGTCAGTAATTTGTGCATCAGTTCCTCCAATACTCCACTCGTAGGAATAGCTAGTTGTTCCACCAGTAACACATACGTCTGCAATACCAGTACAAAAACCATCTGGAAATACAGATGGATCAAAATTGAGTGTCCAATTAAATATGTAACCATTATCGATTCCCATATGATCCACAACGTGCATTACCCAATCACCATTCAATGGGCATCCAACCATAGAATTAAAATTCTGGTATGAAGCATAGCTACCCGCAGGCAAGGTTGAATAATTCATACTTTCAGCCACCATTGTTGAATATGTTGGTGATGGATTATTAACAGACCAGCAATAATCATAGCCAATACCCGGATTTACATCCCCAAAAACATCAATTGGTTCGCCCAGGAATGTTGGTCCACCTCCTGGATATTGTTTAAAGGTTGTTGTCTGTCCATTTGGACATTCGATCCACATTTCCAAATCGCCCAGATAGGAATGTTCCATATTGGCACAAATTGACCGGAACTGATCTGCAGACGTTATGGTTAATCCAGAAGGGAAATCAGAATGGCTGATTGTATCTGTATATTCAACACCCGTGCCGTCAGGAAGGAAAGTTACACCTGCAACAACTGTAGGTAAATTATTACAATATGAATGAACAACACTACAAATTTCTGATGATAATGAATCAGGTTGCGCTACCGTATAAGTATCCTCAATTGTACATGAATTATTGTCCGTAACTGTTACATAATAGGCCCCTGCAGTTAACCCTGCAACATCCTCTGCCACAGAAATATTCGCACTATTTGAATTCTCCCAGGAATATGAATAATTTGCAGTACCTCCTGTAACTGTAATATCAATTTCACCTGTAGCATCGCCAAAACATAATACATCAGAAACAACTCCAGATATACCAAGGGGTTGAGCAGGCTCAGTAACTGTATACAAATCAGAGATAGTACATCCGGTAGGAACATCAGTTACCGTAACGTCATAATCACCTGCACACAAACCTGTTTGATCTTCTTGTGCTGCAATAACACTACATGTGGTACTACTTGACCAGTTATATGAATAATTGCTGCCACCACTGGCGGTAATATTTACAACTCCTGTATTTTCACCGTAACATGCTACATCTGTAACAACACCTGTAACAGCAGGGGTTGCCTGTGGTGTTATATTAAAACTTTGCGTCTTTGAACAAGAATGATCATCTGTTACAGTAACAGTCCAGCTACCAACCGTTGCATTTGTCAAATCTTCATCTGTTGAACCACCAGTCCACTCATAGTCATATGGTGTAGTTCCACCATTTACCGTAATATCAACACCTCCATCAGCATCAGAAGGACATGTAGTTTGTGTAACAGTACCTGTAATATTGATATCATTTGGCTCATTTATCGTAACGCAAACTGTTTCTGTACAAAGACTTGCATCTGTAACTGTTAAACAATATGTACCTGCACATAAACCTGTTTGATCCTGCAAACCATTAATCAAACCACAGCCATCTGCTGTATTCCAATTATAGTTAAATGGGAAATTGCCATTGGTGAGTGTAATATCAATTTCACCATCATTGCCAAGGTAGCATAATGCATCTGTAGAAGAATTAGTGATCCCAATTGGTAATGGCTCTGAAACAGTATATGTAGCAGTAAACTGACATCCGATGGCATCTTCTACTGTTACATCATAATCACCGGCACATAGCCCTGTTTGATCTTCCTGCCCTGCCACAACACTACATGTGGTATTGCTTGACCAGCTATACGTATATCCTGGTGTTCCACCACTAACAGTAATATCTATTTGCCCATTAGACAATCCATTACAAGTAACATCTGTAATACTCTCTGAAACTAATAAAATGGTAGGTTCTGTAACTGTAAATGTTGTTATAGAAATACAAGAATTTATATCTTCAACTGTTACAGTATAACTCCCTGCACACAGTCCTGTCTGGTCTTCCTGAGAAGGAACAACACTACATGTAGTACTACTTGACCAGCTATAAGTATAGCCCGGTGTTCCTCCACTTGCTGTAATATCAATCTCGCCATCACTACCGCCATTACAAGAAACTGGACTAATTGTAGCTGGGATAGTTATTGGTAGTGGTTGACCAATTGTGTATGTATTACTGATGGTACAGCCCTTGGCATCCTCTACTGTTACATTATAGTTGCCTGCACACAAGCCTGTTTGATCTTCCTGCGCTGCTATCACACTGCATGTAGTGCTGCTTGACCAGCTATAAGTATATCCCGGTGTTCCACCGCCTGCTGTGATATCTATCTCACCATCGCTTAAGCCATTACAGCTAACATCGATATTTACATTGGTTAAAGTTAAGGCTGTTGGTTCTGTCAGAGTATATGTATCAGTAATTGTACAACCCTTATTATCAGAAACAGTTACATCATAATCTCCGGCACACAAACCTGT
>PKSZ01000209.1 GCA_002869425.1 Marinilabiliales bacterium | reverse complement strand
GATTTTCTGGATGAGTTGGCAAATGAGAAAGTGATAGTGGTTAATACTGCAGTAAAGCCTTACTCAAGAAGGTTTATTGCTGAAAAACTGGTTGAGGCAAGAGATAAATCAGCAAAGCTAAACAATCGGCAAAAAAAGGAAATTGAATATTATTTGCGTGATTATATAAAAGATCTTCCAATAGAGCAGACGGATAAGAAGCATAACGATATTTTGTTTTATCAGTGGGGAGATAGTGTGTACAAGCAGGAAAAAAGATGGGACTTTTATCATTACAGGGATAAAAGGTTTTCATTTACTGTAAATCCGGTAGTAGGCATGCATGCCATGATGAACGATAGTGGGCTTGTTTATCATCGGTGGAATGGAGCAGAAGGATATGCCTCCGTAGGTGAACATTTTGGATTTTATGCTAATCTGAGGGATAACTACGAGAATGAGGCATTTGCGACCCCGGAATATATTAATCCATATACAGGAGCAACCTTTAAAGGAAGCAATCGCCCTGAAAAAACAGGTGTAGAGTATAGCTATATGCGTGGAGGCTTAATGTTTAACTGGGATTGGGGTGAAATTGGCATAATCAAAGATCACGTGGTTTGGGGAAACAATTATCACGGATCGAATATTTTATCAGGAAAGACACCTTCATTTGCGATGATTAAATTGAAATTGTCTCCGGCTTCCTGGATAGATTTCAATTATATACACGGATGGCTGGTCTCAGAGGTGGTGGATAGTTCCAGAAGTTATTACTATTTTTCTGCGCCGCGTGAAGTATTTCATGATAAGTATATAGCCGCTAATTTATATACTATAAAGCCCTTTCGTTATACCAGTTTTTCCTTTGGAAATTCTATCATATACAGTGATTTGGGTGTGCATCCTGCGTACTTAATTCCTTTTTTGTTTTATAAATCTGTAGACCACACTTATAATAGTACAAACAATTATACTGGTCAGAATTCGCAGATGTTTTTTGATTTTAGTACCCGGCAGTTAAAGCATTTGCATCTATATGCTACTTTGTTTGTAGACGAGATTTATATAAGTAAAATTCGCGATACTGCGGATCATTCCAATTTTTTCAGCTATAAGGCAGGATTTCAGTTGAGTAATTTAATTCCCAATTTGTTTTTTACTGCAGAGTATACGGTAAACAGGCCCATTACTTATGAGCATTTTATGCCAACTACAACATTTGAATCCAATAGTTATAACCTGGGAAGTTATCTGAGGCATAATGCCCGTGAGATTTTCATTGAGCTGAAATATAGACCCTTTCCTAAACTTACTACGGCTATTGGTTTTTGCTATGCGGAAAAAGGACCAGATATACAGTATGTTGGTGGAGCACAGATAAGAGGTCTGGATTTAATTGAATCCATTGAATGGAAATATCAGCAGATAGAATTTCGTGCAAACTACCAGGTGATGCATGATGTATATTCGTTTGTTCGTTTTCGTGCTACCAATATTACAGGCAATGATCTGCAGAAATATACTCCTGAATATTTACAGGGTAGATTAAATACTACTGAAGTAGGTTTAAGTTGGAGTTTCTAGCCTTTTTTATTCCCATCTTTTAATTGAACCCGGTAGATCCAATAAGTCTAAAATCCGTTCAACTACAGTTAAGGTTAAATCCTGTATGGATTCAGGAAAATGATAAAACGTTGGACTTGCCGGCATTATGATGCCTCCAGCAAGTGTTATTGTTTTCATGTTCTCAATATGAATAAGGCTCAATGGGCTTTCCCTTGTTACAAGAATCAGCTTGCGTCTTTCTTTTAGCATTACATCGGCAGCACGAATGATTAAATTGTCTGATGTTCCGGATGCAATTTTCCCCAGAGTTCCCATTGTGCAGGGAATTACAACCATAGAATCGTAGTTTGCAGAACCTGAGGCAATGGATGCAAATAAATCGTTGTATTTATAGTATTTAATTGGGTTCTTCTTAAGTAGGCCTTGTTTCTTTAATTCATAATCCCATACTTTTTTTCCTGCTTCAGAAAAAACAATTGCAATTTCACTGTAATTATCAGGGTAAGCAATAACTGAATTTATTAAATTAAGTGCATAAACAGAACCACTGGCACCGGTTATTGCAATTATTATTTTCCGTTTAGCATCTTTCATTTAAACGATATAGTAGAGACTGAAACTAACTATGTTATTATATTGACCTTTGTTAAAAACAATTCTGCCGGGCTTAGGGTTTGTTCCATCCGGAAAATCCCTGATGGGAAACATTGAATAATGATATTTGAATCCCATGTGGAATTTTTCAGATACATGATAGTTTACACCATACTGCCCACTTAATTCTATCTTTTTAAATGGAACACCATACAATATTTCATATCCATCTCTTTCTTCGTAGGATGAAATAAGGTAGGCAGGGGCTAAACCTAATTCTGCTGATAAATTATACTTGTCAAGTACAGTAAAATGATAAGCAAGGGCAAAAGGCATTTCAATGTATTGTAGACGCATAATATAGCTGTTGTAATCGCCTTTGTCGTAGTTGATGTTTTTTCTGCTGCCTTTCTGGAAATATTTAATTTCTGCCTGAAAAGTTGTTGTTTTGCTTAAAGGATAATTTACAACAAAACCAGCCATAATACCTCCCTTATCAAAACCTCCATACCAATCACCATCTACTTGTGTACCACAGGCACCTATTGTAATTCCACCATGGAAACCCTGTGATTTTTGTGCAAAGGACATGCTGGCTGAAGTTAAAAAGAGTATAAATACAATTGAATTAATGCAGTTTTTCACCGTTTGCTAGTTTTTTAACTTTTTCATACAATTCTTCTTCATCGCCTTCTGCATATGTAGTGTGCTGATATACAATCTTTCCGTTTTTGTCCAGTAGGAAAACGTGAGGAACATTAACAACATTCATTGCCCTTTTAAAGTCGCTGTTTGGGTCGAGTAGAACTTCATATTCCCATCCTTTTCCATTTACAAATGGAGCAACTTTGCCCATACTTCTTGAATTATCAATAGAAACAGCATAAACTTTCACGCCTGTTTCATCCTGCCAGTCTTCGTAATTTTCAGCTATGGCCTCAAGCTCTTTAATACAGGGCTTACACCAGGTTGCCCAGAAATCGATAATAATTGGGCCTTCATTTTTAATATTTGAAGTGTTAAAGTTCTTCCCATCGATATTCTTGATTTCCACTGATGGAACCGTTTGTGCAAAGCATATTGCAGATGAAAGAAGCAAGAGAGGTAAGATTATTTTTTTCATTTTTTTAATGTTTGATTCATGCTTGTCTAACAAATATAGCACCAAAAATGTGTATTACTGTTAGAAACGCTTAATATTATGCTATATAAAGCTTCAAGTAGTGTTTTCTAGAAATAATTGGTAAAAAAACCGACTTTTAGCGTGTGCACGTATAAATATTTCCCTATGCGCTTGATTAAAATTGTATTTTTGTAGAAATCAATTATCAAAGCTATGAAACATTTTACTTTCATTTTTGTTTTTCTTTTGAGCTTCAGCCTGTTTTCACAGAATATTAAACTTCTTGAGCTTGATGGATCGGTTGTTAATGATGATACATTGGAAGTTGTGGGCTTATCCAGTGAAACGGTATTCGATAAATATTTGCGTGTGACCAATGCTGGATCTTCAGATTATACAATTTGGGTCACAAAAACGGTAGTACAGGATGTAACAGGATCAGGAAACGAATTTTGTTGGGCAGGACAGTGTTATTTACCCTATGTCACAACATCGAATAACTCACTGACTATGTCGCCGGGTGATACTGTTCCTGATTTCTCTGCGCACTTCAGGCCATTTGGTAATGAAGGAACAGCTTTAATGAAGTATGAGTTTTACGATAGTACAGCTATGGTTCATAGCGAATTATACATTCGGTTTATAAGTCAG
>PKSZ01000646.1 GCA_002869425.1 Marinilabiliales bacterium | reverse complement strand
TTGAAATCAATAATTGTTCCTTCATAGGAAAAGTAAACAAATGCACCCGTAATAATCAGGATTAAACTAATAGGTGAATACCATACCATACCAATTCCTCCGATAAGCATGAATAATCCCATGGTGGAACCAGCTATGCCAAATGGTTTCTCTATTTTATTCTTTATCATAATTTTCAATTATTATATCGTACTTGTCTAAGAGTCCTGAAATTCCGTTAATGGAAAATTTTGCTTTTTTAATTCGATTAATTTCCGGGTCAATGTAGTAATTGTAAGAAGTTTTAAAATTTGCTTTTTCAATGATTGTATTGTAAAAAACAGCTCTATCTAAGTTGCAATTATCAAATAATGAATTTGTTAAGTCACATTCTGTAAAATCGACTTACTGCAATTGGGAATTCTGGAAGATTGTTTTTTTGATTTTTGTTTTGTAGAAAGTTGAATGATGTAAAATGCAATTCTCAAAGCTGAAAGATAGTCCAAATTCATTACAATCATCGAAATGAAGGCCCAACATTTTACAATCCCAAAATTTAGTATCCCTAAATGTAGTTTTTGTCAGCCTGGCCATGCTAAAATTACATCCTGAAAACTCACACTCTATATACATGAAATCAGAGATATCTACATTTGAAAAGTCGCAATTAACAAAACGACAATATTGATATTCTCCTTTAGTAGGCGGAGTGTTTTTGAAATTACAATTTTCAAAAATTTCATCTTCTATATATGTTAGCTCCATGATGCTTTATCATTGTTTTTTGTATGTAAGCAGGTTTGTTTTAAAAATACAAATATTAATTTGTAATCAGCCGGAGAGAGAACAAATTTTATAAAGATTTGAGTCCGAACATCAGTGAGAAAAAGGAGCCCCTTGTATATCTTACTCTTCTTTTGGGAAAACTGGTGTCTCTAAAGTTATATACTTTTTTAAATATTCTTGAATTTTTATCAATAGCTTTTGTGCTACTTCCATGTTGTAGCTTTCTTTGCTGGTTTCTGTAACCTTACAATCTGCATAGTATTCACCTGTTTCTAACAGTAAGTTTGGTGTTTCCATTAGGTATGTCAGGGTTTGAGAACCTTTTTCGGGAGATTTCCCCATTACATAAAAGATCATTTTGGAAAACCAACCTGCATTTCTACCTAAATTGGTTCTTACCACTCCCGGATGTTGTGAATAGATTCCTACATTGTATTCTTTCAATGAATTGGCTAATAGTCGGCATATCAAAATCACTCCAAGCTTTGATTGCCTGTATACTTTAAAGCTTGAAAAGGAATTTTCAAATTCAATATTTTTAAAATCTATTTCACCCTGGTGAAGTCCTGAACTTGAGAAAATAATTTTTGGATCGTTTGCCTTTATTAAATTATTGAAAAGAATATGACAGATTAACAATGGAGATAACAGATTTACTTGTAATGTTTCCTCTATCTTATCTACAGTTTGTTTGAATTCAAAATTCATTATTCCTGCATTGTTTACAATCATATCAATGACAGGATATTTTGATTTTATCTTCAAGCATGAAGAATGTACAGAATCGAAGCAATTTAGATTTCCTTCGATTATTTCAATTTTACCTAAGGCATTCGGATACTGGTTATGAAACTCTGATTTTAGCGCTTCTCCTTTGACTGTATTTCTCGCAAGGACTATTATTGTATCACCATTATTTGCCAATTTCATTGCGCTTATTTTACCTAAGCCTGAAGTGGCACCTGTCATGAATATATATTTACTGTTCCTCAATTGTCAGTTTGTTTTTAGTTATTGAAAAATATGTATGCGTTTAGAGAAATAGCTATGGTTAGCCAAATGAAATAAGGAAGAATTAATAAGGACTTTACTTTTAGTCTTGACCAGTATAAAAACAGGAAAAAGCCAATTAAAATCGTAAGTCCAGTAATTAAAATTAAGCCCACCATAACATTGTGAAAGTAAAAGAATGTTGGGTTCCAGGCAACATTTAAAACCCACTGAATAACAAAAAGAAAAATCAACTTCTTCTTGTTTTTCACAATCGACCACAGATATGTGAGATAGATACTAAAGCAAATCATGATCGTTGTCCATGCAAATCCAAATACCCAGCCAGGAGGAGTCCAGGGAGCCTTTGATAAATTTGCGTACCAATCAGAAGATACACCTTGGCCTGTGAAGATAGATCCTAATGCGAGAGCACCAAAGTTTAACAGAAGAAATAGAATTAGTTTATAAATCTTAGTTTTCATACTTACAAAGGTTCTGAAACAGAATAAAAGTGCAAAATTTTCATAACAAAAACAAGGCATTAGAGATGCTTTGTTTCCAGAGTATACAAGTTAATTCTTAATGTGGGCAATAACGTTGACCGATTAAGAATTGTGGGCACTTTTTTCTTGAAATAACTTCTTTGCAATATAACGAATTTATATATACGATGTTTGTGCGTGCAGTGGTGTAGGAGGTGCACTAATAGGGATTACTCCGTAAGCGGTCTGTTTTTGGCTGATGTATTTTATTTTTTAATAGAGCTTCCAGCTAACCAGCCCGTAGAATATGCTATTTGTAGATTGTACCCACCTGTTTCAGCATCAAGATCTATCATTTCTCCTGCAAAATACAAGCCTGAAATCAATTTAGATTCCATTGTTTTCGAGTTTATTTCCTTTGTAGAAATACCACCAGCTGTAATAATTGCTTCTTTAAATGAACCATATCCAGAAACATAAAAAGGTAAATTCTTAAGTAAATGCCGGATTTGCTTTCTCTCTTTTGAAGATACCTGATGACACTCTTTTTCAGGATTTATTCCAAGTAATTCAATAAATACAGGTACCATAGTTGAAGGTAGCCAGTACTTAAATATATTTCCAAGTTTTTTCTTCCCATGC
Organism: Marinilabiliales bacterium; assembly: GCA_002869425.1. GTDB lineage: Bacteria > Bacteroidota > Bacteroidia > Bacteroidales > BM523 > BM523. The sequence continues at coordinate 1,039 of PKSZ01000646.1, read as the reverse complement.
TCATTTAAGTCCCGAATCAATCTATTATCCAGCTTTTGCTCATCTAATGCAGGTTTCAAATCAATCTGAATTTTTACATCATTTTGTTTATCTATTTCATCCACAACAATTCTACTTAAGGTCAATATAATTGGTCCGGATAATCCAAAATGTGTAAATATCATTTCCCCAAAATCTTCACCAAGCTTTTTATTATTTACCCATACGGATGCCATAACATTTTTCAGGTTTAAACCTTGAAGTTTCTGAGCTGTATCTCCTTTTGTTTCAAGTGGAACCAATGCAGGCCGCACTTTTTCAATGGTATGTCCGACTTCTTTTGCTAAGATAAAACCATCTCCATCTGATCCTGTTGCAGGATATGAACATCCACCTGTTGCAAGAATTACTTTTGATGCTGCTATCTCCTGACCATTAACTACTAAGCCTTTAATTGCATTATTCTCTTTTTTGATATTTTCTACCCTTTTCCCACATTGGATCTCTACATTTTGCTCCTTTACCCATCTTAACAAAGCATTCAATACATCTGCAGAACTATTACTTTCAGGGAAGTATCTTCCTCCTCTTTCCAATGTTGATTCAACACCATATCGTTTCAGAAGCTCAATGATATCATAAGAGAAGAAACTCGAAAAGGCACTTCTTAAAAATTTTCCATTTGGATATACATGGGTAATAAATTCACTTATCTGTGCATCATTCGTGATATTACATCTTCCTTTACCTGTAATTAAAAGCTTTCTCCCAGTTTGCCTAATTTTTTCCAAAAGCAACACTTTTGCTCCCAATTCAGCAGCCCTACCTGCAGCAACAAGACCTGCAGGACCTCCTCCAACTACTATTACATCATATTTATTCATTGGCTGTAAAGTTAGTATAAAGTTTAATACTTGTGAGTTATAATGTTGTCGTTAAGATTTTGGATATATAATTTCTTGCATCACTGGAAGAAACCCAACAAGAAGATGAGAAGTCTCATCCGGTTAGGAATCGATGCAGATCATGCCTATGCATATAGCCGGACAAGAATGGGAGG
>PKSZ01000514.1 GCA_002869425.1 Marinilabiliales bacterium | reverse complement strand
TGCATCATCTGGTACATGCGTTTTATATGCCAGCTTTTCATTAAGGATATATCTGAGCATATCAGGGCCCAGAAGTGTAGGATTAAGTTTAATAGTAGTATGAAGTTTTTTTTCTTCAATCAGGTATTTGCCAATCTTTTCAATCTCATCAGGAGGGCAACCGTGCATGGTGGATAATGTAACATTATTAGAAATTGTATCCGGAATAGAAAGATTTTTTACTGCTGGATACATCTCTGATATTATTTCAATCAGTTCATTTTTTTCAGCACTGCTATCTTTCATTTTTTCGAAGAACCACTGGACATTTTCTTTTTGAATACCCTCATAATCGTATCCCACACTCATGTTGAAAATTGTACCCAGTTCTTGATTTCCATGCATTTCGTGATTTAAAATGTGTAATAAAATCCATGCATTTAAGTATTCAAGGTAACTTTGATTGATTTTTAATTCCTGAGACCATTCACAATTATAGCCTTCGTCCTGCATGTCGATACAGGGTTTGGATATTTCCAGTTCATCAAGTGTTTGAATGGTTTTGAGTTCAATATAGCGTGCACCCGTAAGCCAGGAAGAGATAATGTTTTGGGATAATTGAGTATGTGGCCCAGCCGCAACACCTAACGGAGTGTGAAGCGCTTGCGAAAACCTGTTTGATTTAAGATGATTGTTTTGAGCTGGATTGTAAAATAATTCTTTTGGAATACCAAAGATTCTATTTTTTTTAAGACCTTGTTTTATAAGATAATATATTTGTTGAATCGCCAATGGATAAAACTTGTCTGACATATCAGGATTTTTAGATGATTTTTTTTCGTAACCAACAAAGATACAAGATTATCGGTATTCTTCAATCTATTGCTGGATAATTTATAAGTATTCTTACGGAAGTTTACAGGAATAAAACTTCTCCATATAATTTTCACTGATATGGATTATTTGAAGTATTGATACAAAGATTAAATTTGTTGTGTGAATGATAAGTTGAATTGTACTGCATTAATTCTTGCTGCCGGATTATCTGAAAGAATGGGTTTCTACAAACCTTTATTGAAATTCAGTGAAGAGATAACGTTTTTGGAGCAGTTGATTGCCGAGGCAGAAAAAGCTGGTGTGCCTTATATAATTGTGGTGGCCAATAAAGCCGTTAATGATATAATATTGTCAAGACCTAACTTTAAGATTGGTAAGTCAAGGATTGTAGTGAATCAACAACCTGAAAATGGAAGAATGTCATCTATTAAGCAGGGGTTGAGCTGTTTAGACAGGGAGGATTATTGTATATTGATTAATTCAGACAATCCTTTTGTGTATGCACATGATCTGGAAACACTAATGGAGGGCAGGAAGCCTAATTGTATTGTTCAGCCTGTGGTTGGAGAAAGAAATGTACACCCAATAATTATTGCTCCTGAAATTTGCTCAAAAATAATTCTACAGGAAGATTCGAACAGGTTAGATTATGTTTTAGGTTCTTACAGTAAACATGCTGTTGTTCTTGCTAATAAGAAACTGATGTATAATATCAATACACCACAACAATATTATGATGCGTTTGGCAGAGATATTTCTTATTGAAGTAAATGGCTTATTTTGAGAATTCCTTCTTTAGCTCCCAATGGAATTGAAATACCGCCATTCGGAACGTAGTAATCTCTTGGATTTATCCTGATTAGTGTAGCATTGTCATTCTCAGCCAGACTTTCAGATTGATATCGGACAGTAGCTACTGTAGTACCTGCTCCCAATTCAATAATAGCTATTTTACTGTGATTGTGGAAATGGTTTGAGATCCAGTTTCGAAACCGACTTCCTTGTTCATTTGATCGGTTATGAATCCAGAACCAGTCGCCAAACATCAATATGTTTGGACGAGCGATACCACCGCAGTTTCTGCAAACAGGAAAAGGCTCGTATGCAATGAATTCTTCTTCATCTACACTTACTGTTTCATCCGATGCATTCCAGATGTCTTCTGAGCAGGGGCTCACACATTGAAAATGATGTATGGAGCCATGGCATTCTTCTATTCTTAGATCATCGAAGCCAGCCTTTTGAAATTGTCCATCAACATTTGATGTAAAAACAAAATAGTCTCCAATTTTGGTCCCTATTTTTAAAAGATCAAAGAAGCCCTGGTGGGGTTGTGTTTTTCTATATAAGTTGAGCCTGTGGCCGTAAAATGCCCATGCAATGGAGGGATCTTTTCTGAACCAGTCAGGATTGGCCATTTGGGTAAAAGACTTGCCCAATTTAGCAATTTTGGGATATGCTTTCCAGAATCCTTCATTTCCTCTAAAATCGGGTAATCCGCTATCAACTCCAATTCCTGCACCAGCAGTAATAATTAGTGCATCAGCTTCTTGTAAAGCTGATGCAGCTAATTCTAAGTTTTGCTGGAGATTATTCATGTTAAAATTGTAGGTGTTTAACACTGCGTCCATTGGTTTTAATCTCATTTAATGCATTGATTCCAATGGTAATATGATTCTTTACATAATTTTCAGTAACTGTTTTATCGCTTTTGTCTGTTTTTATTCCTTCAGAAATCATCGGTTGGTCAGAGACAAGGAGTAGAGCACCTGTAGGAATTTCATTCACAAAGCCAACAATAAACACGGTAGCGGTTTCCATATCAATTGCATATGATCTTGTTTTGCTAAGAAATTTCTTAAAACGTTCATCATGCTCCCATACTCTTCGGTTTGTAGTATATACAGTGCCAGTCCAATAATCACTACCGGATTCGCGAGTTGCTGTTGATACGGCTCTCTGCAGGCTAAAAGCAGGAAGAGCAGGAACTTCAGCAGGTAAATAGTCATCTGAAGTACCATCTCCACGGATGGCTGCGATAGGTAATATTAGGTCGCCCAGTTTGTGTTTTCTTTTTAAACCACCACATTTTCCCAGGAATAGAACGGCCTTTGGATGAATAGCGCTTAATAAGTCCATTATGGTTGCAGCATTGGGGCTTCCCATTCCAAAATTAATAATGGTAATTCCATTTGCTGTTGCTGAAGACATAGACTTTTCTTTACCTTTTACCTCAACATTATTCCATTCAGCAAAAAGATCAACATATAGTTGAAAATTTGTAAGTAATATATATTCGCCAAATTCTTCCAATTCAACACCGGTGTATCTGGTTAACCAGTTCGATACGATTTCTTCTTTCGTTTTCATTTTCATAATTTCATCATTTTAGCTGGGGCTAACTTCCTGTGTAAGCTATGACTATAAGTTCAATTTTTGTTAACACAATATTGGTATCCCCGTATTTTATTTTAATGTTATATCTTTATACAAACTTCTTGCAAAGTGTAGTGAAATGAATGATACAAATTTACCAACTTATTCTTTCAAAATAAAATCGGAGGGGGAAAAGCGCTTTGTTTATGATGAATTCAGGAAAAAGTATGTTGCGGTTACCCCTTAAGAATGGGTTCGTCAGACAATATGCAGATATTTGAATGAGGAATACGGATATCCGAAAGGTTTGATGGTTTTGGAGGCTGGTTTGAAGGTTAACGGAATGCAAAGGCGTTTTGATGTGTTGGTATATGATTTGAATAAAGCTCCATTTTTAATAATTGAATGCAAAGCTCCATCTGTTAAGATTATACAAAAAACATTTGAACAGGCTGCTGCATATAATTTTGAGGTAAGAGCTCAATATCTAATGGTAACCAATGGTTCAACGCAATACTTGTGTGAAATGGATTATCAGAATAATTCTTATAAATTCCTGGATTATATTCCAGAGTTTCCTGCTATTTAAGTCTGCAATTTTCTGGAATATCCAATGGCAGTATAGTCAGTTTTGAATTTCCTTGTTTTAACACTTCAAATTCAACTCTACGATTATATTTTCTTGTTTCTGGGTTCAAATCAGAACTAACCTGTTTGGCTTCACCCATA
>PKSZ01000508.1 GCA_002869425.1 Marinilabiliales bacterium | reverse complement strand
GTGTTGGTTTGATCTGAATAATACAATGGATGAACAGAATATTCAGAATTGTTAACTCTTTCAGGTTCCTTTTTTTCTTTTGAACCGCTTTGAGCTGATTTTATAATCTGCTTTTCCGGCTCGTTATGTTCTTTTTTTATCTTTTTTGCACTTTCTTTAAATAGCTGATCCTGGTCGTCTTCATTGATCAATTTATCAAAATCAAGTGATGTTAAACGATTCTTTTTTGCCATTATTGATTCTTTTTCTTGTTTAACATTATTTTTTCTTCGACCTCCTGAACCCATTCGCCATATTCATTATATAGCTTCGGATTACTTGTGGATGATTTCATCAGTGATTTAACCTCACACGAAATCCTTTGATATTCAATACTGTCGGAAAGCTCACTCTTCAAAAGTGGTAAGCCGTAACTGGCCAAAAGCTCCCGAATTCCTTCATATTCCTTTACATTTCTTTTGCGATTCAAGAAGCAATATATATCAAGATCCATATCAAAAACTTTCTTTTTGCGCATCCTGATATCATTCAATGCCAGGTAGTATTCCATAGAACTTGAAATATTTGCAGTGTAAGCTATGATGGGCAAAAATATAATATCACATACTGCAATGAATTTTTTTATTGTCCCAGAATCACCATCAAGATCATACAATGCCCCAGGCATATCTACAATCACAACGTCATAATTGTTAATCACATCATCACTCAATACATGATCATGTAAATCTTTAAATAGCATCCTCTTTATAGGATATGAAAACTCATAATCCTTTCCTAAATCCTGAAGATTGTTTTTTCTGTATTTGTAAAATGTTCCCTGGCCATCACAATCAATAGCCAATATTTTCATTTTTAAATCCTGACTTAATGAATTGGCCAGTAAAGCTGAAAGAGTTGTTTTTCCTACACCTCCCTTTTGATTACCAATGCTGATTATTGTTGCTGACATAAATAGTGTGTTAGTATAATAATGTAAAAGTAGAAAAAAAGAATAAACCACAAAAATAATAAAATAAAAAAGTAATAGTATAAAAGCATAAAAGAATAAATAAGTAAAAAGGTAAAGGCAGAAAAAAACAAAAAAGTAAAAAAGTAAAAGGAGAAAAGAGGAAAACGGTAGAAATATAGGAGTGTAAAAGAGTAAGAAAAGAAAGGGGTAAGAGTGTAAAAGAAGAAAAGTGTAAAAATATCTTTTGTCGAGTTGTGAAATAATAAGACAAATCTAACAACTTTCCTAAAGATATTACGTACAACAATTTCGCAATTACAATAATGTGAAAATGCCTGTTATGGATTTATTTGAAAATGCTTTCGTTAATGCACCTGTGATAATGTGCATTATAAATGCTAATAGAGAAGTTGAACGTATTAATAGACAAGCGTCAATATTTACGAAAAATTCAGAAAACAACATGTCTTTGGAATTACCTGGTGTCGTGCTGAATTGTGTTAATGCAACGAAAGAAAACAGATGCGGATTAAGCAATAATTGCAATAATTGCCCGGTTAGAACAAGGTTGGAGGAAACTTTGACTAGTGGAAAAACTTTTGAAAGGGAAGAAGGTACAATGTCGTTAGTAAGGAACGATTCAATAAAGCGGTATAATCTTCTCATTTCTACTTCTGTGATTGATTCTAATTCTATGAGAATACTACTTTCTATCGAAGATATTACAAAAATTGTAGACGAAAGAAGAGAAAAAAACTTGCATTTGGAATTGCTGGATAATATCAATGATTTTATTACTGCTACCGATCTTGAAGGTAATATTACATACGTAAACAAAATCGTAAAGAAGGCTTTTAAGAATGAAAAACTAAAAAACATAAGTCAATTGGGTCATGATAGTTACTGGGGTGCCACGCAAGAGGAAATTCTTAAAAAAACTCTTGAAAATGAATATTGGAGAACTCAGGTTGCTAATATTGCACCTGATGGGACAAAGATAATGCTTGATTGCAGAACCAAAATAATTAAGGACGCTAATGATGAGCCCATGGGCCTGGTGGGAATAAGTACAGATATTACACAACAAAAGGAATTTGAAAAAGAATTGATTGAAGCTAAGGAAAGGGCAGAAGAGAGCGATCGGCTGAAAACAGCATTCCTTCATAATCTTTCTCATGAAATCAGGACCCCCTTAAATGGAATTATGGGTTTTTCTCAACTTCTGACAACAAATAGAAAACTGGTCGAATCTAAATTTGATTTTTATGCTCAATTGATAAAGAAAAATTCAAAAATGCTTCTCAATATTATTGATGATGTATTAAGTATGTCCAGCCTGGATGCCGGTACACTGGAACTTAAGAAAGATCAAATTCAATGCTCTGAATTAATAAAGGGAATCAAAGCAAATTTTGAAGAAACAGCAAAGGATAAAGGAATTAGTTTGTCTGTGACCCTGGAAAAGGATTTCTGTTTTGTAAGCGATGAACAAAAAATTACTCAGGTACTTGGTAATCTTGTTCAAAATGCCATTAAGTTCACAAGCAGGGGAGGAGTCTTTATCAAAGCTTCTATTGTAGATAATATGATTAGATTCTCTGTCAAAGATACCGGAATAGGAATTAAAGCAGAAGACCAGGACAGAATCTTTGAGCGATTTAGTCAGGTTGAAATAGGACACGCAAGAAAGTACGAAGGGACAGGATTGGGCCTTGCTATTGCTAAGGGTTTTATCAAGCTACTTAAGGGTGAAATCCATTGCGTATCGAGCCTGGGAAAAGGGGCAGAATTCATTGTTGAATTGCCAGGCGAAGAATGCAATATTCAACCAAACTCTACAAAAACAGAACAAAACCAGCAGTTGCATACCCAACCCTCCTTAAACATACTGATCGTAGAGGATCAGTATAGTAATTATATATACCTGCAAGAAATACTTTCCTATAATGATAATAATATTGTACATGTTACCAGTGGCGAAGAAGCTGTAAAACTTGTGGGTTTAGGCCATGCTTTTGATTATATCTTGATGGATGTCCGATTGCCTGTCATGAGTGGGCTGGAAGCTACAAGGGAAATCAAAAAAATTAATCGTAAGCTGGTAATTGTTATGCAAACAGCTTATGCAAGCTATTATGATGAACAAACTGCCCTGAATTGTGGAGCTGACTTTTTTCTTGAAAAACCGATTGAGATAGAACACCTGATGGCAATTATTAATAAACAATAATCCGCTCGCTTACCCTTTAATTATCAATTAAAAGCTTTATCTATCGCTTAAGTTTTCTATCTCATCAAAAACATCAAACGAAAGAACTGGCATATCAGGAATTTCGACATATTCCTTAATATGGAGTTATTAAAGCAAGATTCAATTGTCCGAAACAGGATACCTGAGGCTGATGACAAGATCTATATTACGAAGCATTTGAATCTGAATGTAATCCTTCCGCTTGACTAACAAGGAAAATCTTAGTAGTGTACCCAATTCCATATCTGTGCAATTTAGTATGCAAAAAAACAATAAAACGCACACTGAACTGTGCAAAATAGACTATATTTGCACAGTCTGTTTATAAATATTATAAAAGTGGAGCAGTTAAATTCAATATACAAAGAGCTATTAGCCAAAACGAGCTTATCTTTTAAGAGATATTTGCTTGATGAAATAAACTGGGAGTCAAGACTTATTGCCATAACCGGAGCCAGAGGAACAGGTAAAACAACCCTGATGCTTCAAAAGATAAAGATTGACAGGCAGGATGATAAAAGCCTGTATGTATCTGTCGATAATATTTATTTCTCGAACAATAGTATTTTCGAGTTGGCTGGAACTTTCTATAAGTATGGAGGTCGGTTTTTGTATTTAGATGAAGTGCATAAATATAAAGGTTGGTCACAGGAAATAAAGAATATTTACGATAGCTATCCCGATCTGAAGGTTGTTTTTAGTGGAAGTTCAATTCTTG
>PKSZ01000135.1 GCA_002869425.1 Marinilabiliales bacterium | reverse complement strand
TATATATTGAGCAAGAACCTAATGATGAGCCGATAACATCGGATGTTACGGATGATGACGGATACTACCAATTGGAACATTTACCGATGGGTGTTGGTTATAAACTATCCGTTGATATTCCGGGCTATCCGCTGATTTCAACATATGATAACTTAACCATTTCAAATGAGGACACATTACTTGAAAACCTGAATTTCATGGTTGATTCTTACGAAGTTGAAGGAGGAATATTTATTGATTCAGTACTTGGAATCAATACATATATTACTCAGGATTTTGCATTGACAGTTTATCCAAACCCTGTAGTTGAACAGGTAAATATTGAATTCTCATTAAAAACAAAATCTGAAATAACGATAGAAATTCTGGATAACTATAGTAGGGTAATATTTAACGATAGAAAAATATATAATACCGGTCAGCATTTATATAGTACTAACCTCAAAGACATTGCTTCAGGATTATATTTTGTTAGATTTTCCGATGGCAACAGATCATATATGAAAAAAATTACACGTATTGATAAATAACTGATTAACAAATTTATGCATATTTACTTTTTTGATAATTTATAATAATATATCTTTGCCAACCTTAGATTAGATTGTTTAATTAAACTGACAAAAAATGAAAAACAACGTATTATCTCTCCTACTCGCAGGATTGTTTATTGCATCTCTTTCTTTTACTTCATGTAAAAAAGAAGAGGAAGAAGAAGTTGAGCCAATCTCAGGAAGAACTGTGAATTACACGGTATTAGTAGTTTCAGGAACTGGATCATCAACAAAAAATGTACAAGGACTGGAAAGTGCCAAAGTAACAATTTCTGTTAATGGTGAAACCAAAAGTGTAACAACTGGAACTAGTGGTCAAGCAACATTTCAGGATTTAGTTTCTGGTGTCGCAGCAGTTACTGTAGAAGCAGAAAATCACACAACATTGAACTACTTGGTTGATTTGTATCCTAATTTAACAGGAACATCTTCAACAGATACTCTTCAGTATGATGCTACTTGGATGAGAAATGCTTCAACGCTTGTAACTCTTTTCCCTATTTCAGGAGAAGGAACAGCAACAATAAAAGGATCAGTAACAGCACCACTTGATTTAAGCGACACTGATGATGAATATGCTCCATCAGGAACAAAATTAACTGCTACAATTACAACAAACCTTGCCAATTTCAATGATCACACTGGTGATGGTAAAGTATTTGATTTTGTATACGAAGGAATCTCTACCAATACAACTGTAGATGCAACGGGAAAATACACATTAACAGTACCTGCAATAGGTGATGGTTTACAAATTACCATTCAAGGTGACGATTTTGAATCAGCTTGGACAAACTTTGGAGGAACTGCTGAAGATCCTGATATTTTTTCAGTTAACACATCTACAGTAACTGTAGTTTCTGGAACAACAACTTACCTTGATCTTTCATATTTTTAGTAGATATCTATATGACTAGTCCTAAATAACCGTTACAGGTTTAAGGGATTAAAAATACAATATTGAGGAGAGGGTGTCCAAAATTAGGACACCCTTTTATTTATAATATTTCTTATTTGAGTATCCTCATTACCAACCGCGTCTAGGAATCTGTTTTTTTGAGATTTAGTTTTGTGTCATGGCAAAATCAAGAAATTCAAAAGAAAAGATGTATAAGCTGATCCAGGAATGGGAGTCAAGCGGTCTATCGCAGGAAAAATTTATTCAGATAAAAGGCATTGCAAAGAGCACTTTTGGTTATTGGCGAAGGAAGTACAATAAGGAAAAGAGATCAGCAGCTTTTATTCCTGTTAAGGTTACTGAAACAAGAGCCAGGAAATCAGTTCAGCCACGGGAAAACATAGAACTTTCTTACCCAAACGGTGTTGTACTTAGGTGTTCAGATCAGATTGAATTGTCTCGTTTGAAAACCTTAATTGTTTTATAAGCAATGTTTACCCTTTCATCAAGTCTTAGTTTTCATTTGTATGGAAAGCCTACGGATATGCGAAAGTCATTTGATAGTCTGTCAGGTTTGGTTCGTGACAATTTGGGCAAAGATCCACTAAACGGTAGCGTTTATATTTTTATCAACCGCACAAGAGATAAGATCAAACTACTGCATTGGCAAGGCATCAGTTTTACTCTTTATTACAAGCGTTTGGAAGAAGGTACTTTTGAATTACCAGAATATGATCCAGAGGTTGGAAGTATAAGCTTGAATTATTCCCAAATTGTACTGCTTGTAGATGGATTGACTATCAAGAATATCCATAGAAGAAAACGCTATATTCCAAGTAATTAGCTTCCTTTTTATCCAGAAAATCAGTGGATAACATTTTATTGTTTTCTTCTACAATCCCTGCTATTACAGTATCTTTGGTTTATGTCAAAGGCACTGGAAAATATGACTCGAGAAGAACTTCTTCAAGCGGCTAAAAACCTTGAATCAGAGAAACAGAAGTTGGAGTCAAAGGCAGAGAAGCTAGAGTCAAAAGCAGAATATCTACAGTTCCGTATCGATCAACTCAATCGCTTGTTGTTCGGAGCAAAACGAGAACGATTTATATCAAGCCAAACGCATGGTCAGATGTCTTTGCCTTTTGATCTTCCAGATGAAGAACCTGAATACGAAGAAACAGAAGTACCTAGCCATAAACGCAGAAATAAAAAACGAGAAAATCATCCAGGTCGCTTACCATTACCAGATCATCTGCCTGTAGAAGAAACGGTTCTTGAGCCAGAAGAAGATACAACAGGCATGAAGTGTATTGGCAAGGAAGTTACAGATCAACTTGAATATGATCCTGGCAAGCTGTTTATTAAAAGAATTATTCGTCCAAAGTATATTAAGGATGTAGATCAGGAAACGGAAAAATGTGCAGGAGTTATAGCAGAGCTTCCTGATTTTCCAATAGAAAAAGGCATTGCAGGTCTAGGTCTTTTAGCACAGATTATGATTAACAAATTTGTTGATCACTTGCCAATATACCGTCAGATTGAAATGTTCAAAAGAGAAGGTGTTAAAATACCTTCATCAACTATTAATGGCTGGCAAGAATCTGTTTGCACTTTGCTTAGTCCACTGTACGAAACTCTCAGACATAGAGTTTTATCGCAAGGATATTTACAGGTTGACGAAACACCTTTACCTGTTTTGGACAAAAGCAAGAAAGGAAAAACCCATCAGGGATATCACTGGGTATATCACTCTCCTTTAGAAAACACTATTTTGGTTGATTATCGACATGGAAGATCAAGAGAAGGGCCAAAAATATTGCTAAAAGATTATAAAGGCTATTTGCAAACCGAAGGCTACAAAGTATATGATATTTTTGCTAAAAATCCTGATATAACACATCTGAACTGTATGGCTCATGCCAGAAGGGGATTTGAACAGGCTTTGGATTATGACAAAACAAGAGCGGAATATGCAATGGGGAGCTTTCAAAAGCTATATGCTATTGAACGATTAGCCAAAGAAGAAAATATGACCCCTGATCAGCGAAAAGAGCTACGTCTGGATAAAGCTTTGCCAATACTCAATGAATTTGGTAAATGGATCGTAGAAACATACAAAACATCATTGCCAAAATCGCCAATGGGTAAAGCAACAGCATATTGCATACCTCGATGGGACAACCTGATCGGATATTTGTATGACGGTCACCTGGAAATCGATAATAATCTGGTGGAAAATGCCATCAGGCCGATTGCTTTGGGAAGAAAGAATTATCTATTTGCTGGATCACAGCGAGGGGCTGAAAGAGCTGCTATGTTTTATTCCTTCTTTGGCACATGCAAAAAGAACATTGTAAATCCTTTTGAGTGGCTGAAATCTACACTAGAGAGAATACCTTCTCATAAAGCAAACAAACTTCACGAACTACTACCACAGAATTTTACAAGTCCTATTTGCTAGGATGGATACAAAATACCAAATATTTGCAGTATAATTATTGCTTTGACCAAAAGTAAAGATTCCCCAAAACATCAATACTAAAAAAGTTACTGTATTTTTCATCACAATTGAATTTAATTATTACTCCGTTACTAATAACCAAAATTATAAAAATATCAACTAATAACAAATCTAAATTGTATTAATAGCATTTACTTAACTGATGCAATATGACTAGGAATGGAATCAGTTTTGGCTTTTTGGAGCACATTATAAGAGGATATATCTTTAACTAATTAAAAAGGGTAAGCTACTTACATCGCACCGCTACAACCACCTACCCTTGCTACCTTCCGGTCCTGGGGAGATTCAGTGGGAGCTGGTCGTATAAGACTTACCCAGTCGACAAAAGTAGAAAAATTATTTGATATAACAAGATTAAATAATTTGAATGGTCAAATTATCTGCAAATAGGTTTTGCATACAGTATTTTAATCACAGTAAGCAAGTGAATTTTAGGATTTATTATATTGTTTAAAATGTAAACTTTATGTACGTTTGTTTGGAAAATAATTAAGTAATCATGCAAAATAATAAAGGTATTATCTGGAAAAATTCGATGAACTATGGAGCTCTTGTTGGCATAGTTCTTATCATTATTACTCTTATTGTTTATGTGCTTGACATGGATGGAACCAGCATGGTTCTTGGGATATTGAATTATGCAGTGTTAATTGGAGGTATTTTTCTGGGTACAAAATATCTTAGGGATAAAACTCAGAATGGTGCTATTTCCTATGGAAGATGCTTGGGGAGTGGAACTCTAATTGGCTTGTTTTCATCAATATTGGTTGCGCTTTATACTTTCATATTTTATAAGTTTATTGATCCTGATGCATTAGAGAAAATTTTTATCATGATGGAAGATCAATATTTGCAGTCTGGATTATCTGAAGAGCAGGTAGAAATGTCTGTAAATATGATGAGGAAGTTTACAACACCAGGAATGATGGCTCTGAATACAATAATGGGTTCAACCTTTATGGCTTTCTTATTTTCATTGATAATTGGCGCTTTTGTGAAGAAAAAACCAGTAGCCGGTTTCTCAGCTTATCAGGGGAGTGAGATTCAGGATGTGGAAGAGGTTTCAGATTCAAATGAAGAAAAATAATGGACTTATCTATTGTTGTACCTGCATATAATGAGGAGGAATCTTTACCCGAGTTGGTAGAGTGGGTTGATAAAGTGATGAAGGCAAATAATTATAAGTATGAAGTAGTTATTGTTGATGATGGTAGTACTGATGGTTCATGGAATGTAATACAACAGCTCTCATCAAAATATTCAACAATTCATGCTATAAAATTTAGAAGGAACTATGGTAAATCTGCAGCTTTACATTGTGCATTTGATATAGTTCAAGGAGATGTTGTGGTAACAATGGATGCCGATTTGCAGGATAATCCTGATGAAATTCCTGATATGTATCGCTTAATTAAGGACGATGGCTTTGATCTTGTTTCTGGTTGGAAGAAGAAGAGACTTGATCCTAAATTTTCTAAGAATATTCCAAGTAAGCTTTACAATTGGACTGCCAGAAAGGTGACAAAAATAAAACTGCATGATTTTAATTGTGGCTTTAAAGCCTATAAGAAGAATGTAGTAAAAAGTATAGAGGTTTACGGTGAAATGCATCGATATATGCCGGTGTTGGCCAAGCAGGCAGGATTTAATAAAATTGGGGAAAGAGTGGTGATTCATCGTAAAAGAAAATACGGTAAATCAAAGTTTGGTTTGGAACGCTTTATCAACGGTTTCCTGGATTTAATGTCTATTACATTTATATCACGGTTTGGTAAAAGGC
>PKSZ01000298.1 GCA_002869425.1 Marinilabiliales bacterium | reverse complement strand
TTGACACTTTGTAATAGTATGTATTCAGAACATTGATATCATTGTAGAGGATAAATGTTCCCTGTACTGAATCATGAAGCGTCATATTGTCTGCTTCCGTTCCTCTGTGAATGTAATAATAATCCGGAACAAAGTCTCCACTTTCATCTTCGTAAGGAGACCAAAGCAAAGTCATTGTTGTTTCAGGTACACCTTGCGATACACCCAGGCAAATGGTTTGATGATATGGACTCATCTCTGATTCTATGCCGCTATTGTCTACAAAAGATATTTTATACTTTGCTGCAGTAGCATTTGGATCTGTAGCATAATCTATGTACTCTGGATCATCAGCAAAGGGAACATTTCCCAGCAAACTGTAATTTCCGGGAGTAATTTCTTTGTAAACATTATAAGAAGCGATGTTCATTCCGTCTACTTTTTCCCAGGTAATTAGATTTTTACCGGTAATATCATCTCGGGTTACAAGTCAAATCTCTACAAATGAATATTTTTTTAATATGACTCCTCCATTGCCAACTACCCAACCATGGTGAACATCTGTAAAATAGACTCCTTTCAGATCCTCTGTTGTTCCAATGGTCTCTTTGGTATAAGACTGGCCACCATCTGTTGTAATAACAAGGCTTCCCTGCCTGCCAATAAAGCAACCATTATTCTGATCAGTAAAAAATGCACCCTCTGTGAGGTAACTGGAAGAAGCGATCACTACTTCATTCCATGTCTCACCTCCATCTGTTGTGTAAAAGGTCCTTCCTCCGCCATAAAATCCTTCGGCATCTCCATCTGCAAGCCATCCGTGGTTTTCATCCACAAAATAACACGACAGCATAGCATCCCACATGGCAGGAGGTGTTGAACCATATCCAAACCAGTTTGCACCACCGTCATCTGTTTGTCCATATACTTCGAATCCTATATTCTCGTCGATAAAACATAATTGCCAAGAAGGTGCAGTGCTGGTCATTAACGTCCATGTTGTACCACCATTGGTTGTTTTATACAAATTACTTCCAGACTTGAAGAATCCCAGAGAGGAGCTGAGTATCTGCAGCCAGGAAACGTCGGAATATGAGCCTGCATCAAATTCTGTCCAAGAGCTTCCTCCATTAGTTGTTTTGAGCAGAACCGATGATCCTCCCGCCCATCCATTGTTCGCATCAAAAAAACCCACAGAAAGTAATTCGTCGCTGGTTCCAGATGTTTGAGCGGACCATGTTTCACCACCATCAGTGGAATGTAGAATTGTTCCACTGGCACCAACAACCCATCCCTCCTGACTTGTAACAAAAAAAACATCATTCAGGTTCTCGGCAGTACCTGAACTCTTCATCTCCCAGTATGTCTGGGCATTTAACCCAACCAATACGATCAGACTTAAGCAAAATGAAAGTAGAATTTTCTTCATATAGAATTGATTTAATTAATTATTAATTGTATTTGATATGCTTTTTCACCTAATAATGAAACAATGTATTTTCCTGCCGGAAGTTCTCCTCGTTCAATAGTAAGAATCTTTTCGGGCTTTGGATAATGCCTAACCAACTTGCCAGAAATATCTGTAATTATTACATTATCCACCTTTTGGGGGTAGCTACTATAATCCAACTGCGAACTTTCTATCATTGGATTTGGATATAGCTTTATATCATATGGATTGTATTCCGTAATAGATTCCGCTTCGTTTTGATCAGTATTGGACAATGATGAGCCAAGCTCAAATGTTCCTTTAGAATTATCGCTGGCAACGCAAACAGCATCTTTAGATACTAAAATACGGTAGTAATACGGACTGAATACATTCAAATCGTTGTATGATGTATAAACTGCTGTTACGGAATCGTGAAGAACCATATCTGACATATTGGCCCCACGATAAATGTAGTACCAGGAAGGTTGGAAAGCCCCTTTTTCATCCTCGTAATCGATCCAGTTCAGGGTTATGTTTGTAGCAGGTACCCCAAGACTGATTCCCAGGTTAATTGTCTGATGATATGGCCCATTAAAAGAAGTAACTCCTTCAGCATCCACAGCACTAAGTGAATAACGCTCGGCCGTAACTCCCGGATTTGATGTGTAATCAATAAACGTACTCATGTCATCATACGCTACTGTTCCGATGGAATAGTAATTTCCACTGATCAGTTTGTTTACATTATAGGAAACTATATCAGAAGTCTGGCGTTTTTCCCAGATGATCATATTTTTGTTATAAGTTGGATCTACAGTAACAAGACAAATCTCTTCAACCTGAGGTCTATTCAAGCAGATTCCTGATTCTCCAACGATCCACATATCAAAATCACCACTAAAACATACATCTGTTAACCAATCTGTTATACCCAGGTTCAGTGAATACCAACTATCACCTCCATTGATTGTGTACAGTATCTTTCCGTTTCCTCCTACAGCATATCCTTCTGATGTATTTTTAAACCTTATACGGCTTAAGCCCTCTGATGTATAGGTCTCTTGTTGGTTCCAAGTAGCTCCTCCATCTGTTGTTTTGAATACTCTGCCACTTCCTCCACAAACCCAACCATTTTGTGAGTCCAGGAAAAAAATATCCGCAAATCCACTTTCAGGATCCCCGATCGATTTTGGTGTCCAAGTAGCTCCACCATTCGTTGTATAGGCTGCATTCATCCCCGTCTCGTTGGTAAGAACCCAACCATTATTTTCATCGATAAACTCAATATCTGAGGAGTACTGATAATTAGAAAGCGAGGTCCATGTCAATCCTCCATCATAAGTCACATACATAGGCTTATTACTACTGATCGACGCAAAGCCCTTGTTTTCATTAATAAACCATATATTATCAATAAACCAAACTTCAAGCCATCCTGTATTTGCCGAGAAGTCAATTTCTGACCAGGTTTGTCCTCCATCAGTTGTTTTGAAGAGATTGCCAGCAATAACAGAGCCTCCTGAAATATAACCAATGTTTTCATCAACAAAGTGCATATCTGTCAATGTTGCGCCCATCGTTACATTTACTTCAGTCCAGGTCTTGCCCCTGTCACTTGTAAGATAAACATTATTGGTCCCCATAATAATACCTTCATTTACATTAAAAAATTTGACCATCTTATAACCATCTGTATTTCCCAAGTCAATCTCTTTCCATTCAGTCTGCGCACTTAAATTTGAAAAGCCAATTACAAGAAAGATCAACATGTATTTTGTTTTCATAATTTCATTTTTTCGTTAAGTTGACAAAATACATTATTAGGCATATACAAATCAATACCCTATTTAGTGTATTTTGCTAACTTTTAAACATTTATAAAAACACAGGAGAAACGAAGGATGATTGTTTAGCTATTTCTTCAATTGATAGAAATATGTTACATTATCTATATTTACTTTACAAAATACGTCAAAATATTATGAGAAATTTTATGCAAATCAAAAAATCACATGCGCATTTTTTCTATATATCAAGTCACACTAAATAACTGGTAACTTAGCAATTTTAACAAATAGAACATTCTGCTTTAATTCTCTCATGTTCATGTAGTCTAATATACTTATCAGTATATTCTGCAAGCGTGTTTGCTTTTAAAAAATAGCCAAAAGAAGAGCTTAGCTTGGCTTTATTATTTATATTTGACACCGTGCAAATAAACAATAATCGTAAATAGAATATTTAGCTTACAAAAATGAATTTAAACTCACTAACAGCAATTTCGCCAATCGATGGAAGATACAGATCAAAAATCTCTGACCTCGATGAATTTTTCTCGGAATATGCACTGATAAAATACAGGGTTCTTGTCGAAATTGAATATTTCATTGAACTTGTTAACCTTCCCCTGCCACAACTGAAAAATTTTGATACCAGCCTGTTTGGAAAACTAAAACAGATTTATCGAAATTTCACTGTAGAAGAAGCCCAGAAAGTTAAAGATATTGAAGCTGT
>PKSZ01000297.1 GCA_002869425.1 Marinilabiliales bacterium | reverse complement strand
CATAATTCCATCATCCCTCTTAAAAACAGTTGTATTCCGCTCGTTTGTTAGAGTAGATTCTGGTGTGTTTAATCCAATAGATGTACCTGGCGTATGTTTCATCATTACTACTTCTCCATCTATGGGAGCCCTATTATAATGAACATCAAACAGAGTCATTGCAATTCCAATCAAATAGCATGGTTGTTCGAGAATATCAGTTTTTGTAATTTCATGAATACCAGCAATACGTTTTTTCTTAACAGTTACCGGTATCTGATCTTTTTCCAATTCCTTAATGTAAATCACTCTTCCATCAGCAGGCGAAACAATATCATTTCTTTCACCAGGTATCTTCCTATTTGGATTTCTAAAGAAACGCCAGAAAAACAAGCCAACAAATAAGACTAGAACAATAAAACCACATACAAATGGAGTCATTATCCAAAAAGGCATTGGAATTAAATTATATATAACAAGATTAATACCTATAGCTATTATAGCCAGTAAAATATTATCAGTATATAAGTATTTTCGGTTGAAGCCTCCTTTTGCAACCCAAAAAACAAACATCGCTGTTGAAAGGAGTAATGTAGAAAGGACAATAATAACTTGTTCCATAACTTATCGTTTTATTATCAACAAAGGTAATAGAAATAATTCTGCAAAAAAAGGTACAATATCTTTCCACTGAAAAACCGCTGGCGACGGTAATTTCATAAAAGATCGGACAATGTTTCCTAAACTATACTTCCTTTTAATAATTCCAAAAAAACTGAATGGTATATCAGTAATATAATGCATCCATTCCTTTCCTGACTGATAAGAATTATGCTTCCTTTGTTCACCTTTCACAAAATACTCATATGCAATCCATGCTAAATTTATTCCTGATGTTTTTGCTAGTTCAACCCACAGCCAGGTTCTTGCATTTATTTCTATTAGTTTATACCTTTGATCTGATTCATCAAGTAGAAATTCAACTTCACATATTCCAGAATAATTCAATTTTTTGAGAAGTTTCTTTGATTGTTCATAAATGGTTTCATTTGTTATACTTCTGCTAAAAGTTGAGGTGCCAAAACTATATGGATGTTCTCTAACTTTTTCCCCAATCCAATGAGCATGCATTTCACCATCTATACAAAATGCACCTAAAGAAATTGTTTTATTAGTTCCATAATTAAGAAGATTTTGGATAATCAAATCGTCTACTTTTACTACTTCACATATCGCACTAATTGTTTTTTCAAGTTCATTTTCATCTTTGCACAAAAATGCTTTTTTCCCAGTCGTTTTGTAAAAATTCAACCCAAACTTGCCTTTTACTAAAAGCGGATATTTGTAGCTTTGATATTGAATACTCTTGTAGTTTTGAGGGAACCAAGAATCTGGAACAGGCACATCACTCTTATATGCACTTTTAATAAGCATTTCTTTGTTATAGATATTATCAATTATTTTAACATCAGGTGTTATGACGGTATAAAATTTTGATAATAACGCTTTATTTTTTGCAAGATTAAATACTGCATGATCATTCGAAGGATATAATAACCAATTGTTTATTTTCTCCCTGTTTGCAAGATCTATCAGAAACTTGATAAATTCTTTTGATTTGTATTCCGGACATTTAAAAAACTTTCGGCAATACTTAGAATAACGAGCAATACAATTCTCTGTATCTACAACATAGACAGGTACTCCTTTCTCTCCCAGCGCCCTGGTGTTTGAGAGTCCCTGTACATGACCTTCAATAATTATTGCTCCTGTTTTTTCCATACAGCTTTTTTGTAAACACTGATTACCTTTTTTGAAATAGAAACTGAATCTAGTTCAAGTTCTAAAATTCTCTTACGCCCCAATACATCTTTATAATTATTTCTGAATACAGATTCTATTCCATCAGCTATTTCATTATGATTCTGGTTACAAACAACGCATCCTTCAGTATTACCTATAACTTCCATTACATCTCCAACATTTGTTGAAACAACTGGCCTATTACAAGCCAGAGCCTCTTTAATCACATTTGGACTTCCTTCATATTTGCTTGTAAGTAAAATTAGATCAGCAGCACAATAATATTTTAGCATTAATTCATTATCAATCCTCCCTAAAACATGAAGCTTATAATTGGAATTATTAATTTTTTGAAAGACTCTTTCTGCCAGGCTATAGTTTTTTTCATCTCTTCCAGGATCAGCTGCAAACAATACATGATACATCTCTTCACTCCAACCCAGTTCACGACAACAAGTCTGCTTTGATAGTGGTTTAAACTTTTCAACATTTACACCATTGGGAATTACATATACTTTTGCTGGCTTCATAATATTTTGCATATCTTTTGACTTAACAATCAATGCCTTCCAAAATATACTGTTAAAAATCCGAATAACAATTCTCCAAAAAAAACCACTATGTAAGTCACTACCTAAAAGAGATACAATAACAGGAACTCCCGAAAATGTAAGAGATGCAATAATTCCACTTAAAAAATAATGTGCATGCACTAAAGAATAATCACCATTTTTTATTACCTTTTGCAAAGGTTTAATGTTTCTTAGATATCCACGTAAACCTGTTCCGTTCACCTTAAAGTACTCTACACTAATTCCCTCATTAGCTATTGATTCTCCTTGATTCTTCACTACTGAAGTAATGCCAGCATCAGAGTTTCCACTTGCAACAAAAAGTACTTTCATTAATTATACTGCATCAATTTTTCTAATATGACACCCATTTTTAATAAATTCTGCAACACTTCTGGCATACTCTTTTTCAACAATGGATTTTTCTTCAATAATATTCCAATTTGTTCCATTATGTACAAAATAAAACTCTGAATGTTCAATTGTGTAAGTTCCAAAGTGAAGGAATTGAATTTCAATTAAATAGTAACTTTTTCCATCAAAAGCTATGTCTATGGAAATATTAGGCGAATTAAAAGTGTGGTAAGTTCGCTTTGCAAAGTCTAACATCCCTGGTGGCAATTCCCTAGTATACGCAAGCTGCCCTCCCCCACTAGCTCTGAAGTCATTCTTTCTGTTTTTTCTACTTAGAGGATAATATTTTCCATTATATATCAAAATCTTCCAATCACCTTGTAAATTTGGAATTAAATTTTGTACGAGAAATTTTTTTCTATACAATGATTCTGATACAAATCCTTTGTATTTTGTTTTCCTGTATCGATCTTTAAATTCATCCTTATAATTTCTAGTTCTTATGATTGATTTGATTTTTTGATATATATCCTTATAATTTTGAGCTAGAAAAATTCCCTTACTCATCGAACCCATAGCTGGCTTTACAACATATTGCCCATTCTCCAACTTATCCTTTTTTAATTCTAATTCTTCAATAGCTCCAAAATAATCAGATGCAATATTTTTGAGCCCATCATTATCTGATAGATCACGCAATATCTCCATAAAAACTTTATTGTGATGAGCCCTTAAATATTTATAATCTGGTATTACAAATCCTCCAGCCAAACTTATTCCAAAGATAATATCCTCTATAAAAGACTTGTAATATCCATCATGATCTTCCGATGAACAATACAGAAATATCTGTCCAGCTAGTTCGGGATCGTTGAAATCAATATCAGTATAATGTAAAAATTCTGCATTGAACCCTTCCTCCCTGAAGTATTGTTGTAATAAACTATGATCCATTCCACTTCTGTATGGAACTGCAGTATACTTTGTTTCGAACCTATCTTTGTAATCAAGTATTAGATTAATCTTCTTCATTGAATGTTTTTATTATTTGAATAGGATTCCCTCCCGCGAGG
Organism: Marinilabiliales bacterium; assembly: GCA_002869425.1. Taxonomy (GTDB): domain Bacteria; phylum Bacteroidota; class Bacteroidia; order Bacteroidales; family BM523; genus BM523. Next base: position 145 of record PKSZ01000297.1, on the reverse strand, counting down.
ACCATTGGAGGTATATCTTTATGCACAACGCTATTGGCAGATATTACACTTCCTTTCCCAATTCTAACTCCTGGCAAAACAACGACATTCACTCCTAACCAAACATTATCTTCAATTATAACCTCTTTAGCACTTCCATGCGTAT
>PKSZ01000519.1 GCA_002869425.1 Marinilabiliales bacterium | reverse complement strand
TCACTATTAACCGACAAAAAGTAAATTTAGCAGAATTTTAGTTTTATTTTACTAATAATCTGACCATTGCTTTTTTGTTTTATCATTTTTCAAAAACCTACCCCTATCAAAATAGGGCCATTTGCACTGTTGTAGGGCTTTTGTTGTTGCTTATCCTTCTCTTGTTATATGAACGTCTTCCCTCTGTTACTACCCACAACAGGTCTAAGTGGCTAATCAAGTGTATCCTTATTAGAGCCGCTACCGTTGAAAAAGCCTTCTTGCTTTTTGATAACACCCTGATTACATTTAACAATAAGTGGGCAATAAGTGTACACCATATCTGTGTTTTTATTCCATTCTCTGTGTCTGAGTAGAAATAGCGCAATTGAAAATTTTGTTTCAATTTTTTGAAAGTCGTTTCAATAGACCATCGGTATTTGTATATCAAGGCAATTTCCTCTGCCGTTATATCCCAGTTGTTCGAGATGAATTTGTATTTTCTTCCCTGTTCATCAAGATAAAAGACCAGTCGCAAGCAAAGTGTCTTTTCCTGTTTGTCCTTTTTATATTTCAGGTGAATATGTTCAATCCGGTACACACCATGCTCATCTTTGACAAGGTCTTTTTGAAAAAGGACTTCCTGCACTTCAGCCTTCGCATTATCTTTCAAGCGACACACAAAATATACACCTTCATCCGTCCACTCTGCAAATTGCAAGTAATAGTTATATGCTTTATCGAAAACTAACATACTGCCTTTTGCCGGATTCAAATGCTTCAAGAATTTCTTATCATGCATTTTTGCTTCGCTGATTTTTGCAAATATTGCTGTGTCTGCATGTACATCGGTCAGCATGTGTACTTTCAAACCTCCTTTTTTCTTGCCGTCACCTTTCGGGTTACGACCAACGCCTTTCATTACATCTGAAAACAGCGTTATAGTCGTCGAATCGAAAGCATAAAACTTCTCAAAACTTATCTTTTCTTTTCGGCTGACCGACAAAAGTGGACCAAAATATTCTATCAATACAAAGTAATACAACTTGAAAAGCTCGTTATCCCGATCTCGCAAGGCGTCTCCTGCCGTACTCTTTGGTGGGGCACTGTCCATCCCAAGATAATTTAGCTTTCCTGCCAAAGCACGCATACCATCACATACTTCGCCCATAGAATCGCATCGGGAAAATATCCCAAATAGCATCACAATAAGTTGGTCCCAGGAAAAAAATGACTTGTAATAACGGTCACTTCCACATTGCTGCACCAACTGGTCGAACTTTTCTCTCGGAAGAATTTTTATGATTTGTTTGAATACCGGCTGACCGACTAAATTCTTTTCTGTATCTTTACTCATGTTGTTTATGTTTCGCAAAACAAAAATACAACGTTGGGGTGAAGCCTGATGGTAGTAGCCCCTTTTTTACTCAAAATTTAATCGGTCAGTAGTGATAGTTTATATAAAACTTTTGATTATAAATCAACTCAGGAAAAATTAAAAAATATTAGTGAATATTTAGATATAGCCCAGGAAAAAACCTCTATTGAACTTAACTTTCAGGAGTATGCACTACCAATTGACAAGATGCCTGAAGAACAAAAGAAAATACAGTTTACAAACAGATCACTTTGTTCAGGCAATGTATCAAATTTCTTTATTTTGCCTGATGGTATGGCTACAATATGTGAGCAGCTTTATTGGCATCCCGAATTTATTATTGGAGATGCTAAGAAACAATCTATTATGGAAATATGGAACTCAGATAAAGCAATGAGATTGTGGAATTTTACACATAAAGATGTTGTAAACAAAGAAAGTCCCTGTAGCGATTGTGAGCAAATTGATGAGTGCAGAAGAGGTCTTGGTGTTTGCTGGAAAATAGTTTTAGGTGCTTATGGTATGGATAAATACGATTATCCGGTGCCTGATTGTCCTTATGCTCCTCCTATAAAAAACAATATTTATATAGATTAATTTGTGATTTGAAAAAGACCTCAGTATATATAAGATTTTTAGCCTGGCTGGTTGATTTTTCAGTTATCCTTCTATTGAGTGTACTTATTGAAGACATAATATACTATACAGTAGGATTGGATTTGATATATATCATTTTATTGCTTTCTGTTTTATACAAATTGTTGTTTTATAATAAATCCAATCCAAGTATTGGGAAAAAAATATGCAATATTGATTTAGTTGATCAGTCCGAAAATGGAGTTGGCTTAAGAACCTATTTCTATAGAGAACTATTATTAAAACTATTGACAGGAATAGGTTTACCAGCTTTTTTACTTGTAGTTGCAGGCTTCAATGATATTATTTTCATTATAATTATTATTCTGTTTTTGAATCTTTTAGCACAGATTTTTTCATTCTTGTTTTTCGGTACGGCCTGGTGGGATAAAATTTGTAAAACAATAGTCAGGAAGAAGCAACCAGGCTTTGGCTTTTTTAAATCGCTGATTAAATTATTGATCTTGTGGATATTTCTTTATTCGGGAATTGTAATAACCGATCAGGTTAGATTTGGTTCAGGAGAAAAAATTCTGGGACTCACTTATTCATACAAAGAAGAAGGAAAGGTTAAAAGCAATGAATTATATTATCTTGATTTTCTGGATAAACCACACCAGTCTCCAGTAGATTATGTGTTGTCTTTATTTGATAAATATGATATAGTAATTCTCTGTGAGAGAATGCATAATGAGTATACTCAATGGAATCTTTTCTATGAAATAATAAGTGATGAAAGATTTGCTGCGAAAGTCGGGAATTTTTTTACTGAATATGGTTCTATTGATAAACAATATTTACTGGATAGTGTCTTATGCGTAAATTTTAGCATTAATGAAGCCCTGGAAAAGCACGTAAGTGTTACCATGCGATATTTGAATTCATTGCATCTTCTTTCTGAAAACAGGAACTTTTTTGATTTCATGATAAAAATGAATGAATATAATCATCAGCTCCCCGATTCTCTTAAAATCAATGGTTTTTTTACAAATCAGATGTCTTGGGATTTTATAAGAAACCAAATGGATTACCAAAAGATTTATGACCAAAATTACGATAGTGTTCTGGCCTGGAATTTTATAAATCAATACCATATTATTTCAAAGAATAAAAAAAGGAATAAATGTTTGATTATTACGAATACCAGGCACGCTTTTAATGATTGTAAGTGTACTTCTTGCAGAGAACACAGTTGTTCACAGGCTTCAATAATAATGGAGGAATATCCGGATAAAACTGCGAATGTTTTTATTAATTCATATATTCTGAAATATCCTGTGATGTTGTTTTTTCCTGTTAATAAAGGAGTTTGGGATAGAGCCTTTTCTGGTTCTGGTAATAAACCTATTGGTTTTGATTTTTCAGGTTCTCCATTTGGTAAGGACAAGTTTGATTACCTTGCGCCTTTAGGTGGAAAAAGCTCATGCTGCTATGAGGATGTTTTCACTGGTTTTGTTTTTTATAATCCTGTTTCTGAATTTAAAGTCTGTAAAAACTATCCGTTTATTTTGGATGGTTTTGAAGAGGAATTAGTAAGACGGAGTAGCATTGTTTATGGCGACACTATCCAAGTAAGGCAGATGATAACTCAAATGAGGAATACGCCCGATATTAATTATTCTGAGAATGATAATAAGATTTTTAAAATCTATTTGAACCTTGTTAATTTCTCTGATAAGCTATTTCTATGGTTTGTTTTATTTCTCACAGTCCTGCTTTTGATTCCGGTTATTATTAAACAAACTGTTTTTGTAATTCGAAATAAATCAGATTAAAAATTTATTTATAGAATTATTTACCAATTTAATTTTTACGAGATTACAATCAAGATTAAATCATAAGAACATAAATGAACTACCCCGGAGCAGAGCCTTAAGGAATTCTATTGATTAAAAACATTAAAGAGGTTTATAGTAAACTGATTGGTTATATGCTAATATATT
>PKSZ01000329.1 GCA_002869425.1 Marinilabiliales bacterium | reverse complement strand
CAGGCAATTCAGGTTCTTGAAGAGGGCTTATCCTTCTTGCCGGGTAATGCTTTGTTAACCTATAGAATTGCAGCATACGAAATGAAACAGGATAATATGGAAAATGCTGTATTTAACTTGAAAAAAGCCCTTAAAGCAGATAAAAACCTTAAGAAGGAATTTATTAAAATCGTTCCTGATTATATGAACCATAATAAAATAGCTGAACTTCTATCATAATTTCTCCAAATCAATTTATACAATAAAGTTATGGCCGGAAAATTTCATTTAAGATGTAAGGATTGTTCCTATATAGTAAAAGATTTTAAAGAATGGTTTTCACTCAATCAAAAATGCCCGAAATGCTCAGGTAAGTGGGTATTGGCTGAATATCAAAATGATTTTTCAGGATTGATTCCTGTAATCAATGAAGCAAATGGAAAAGCAAAAGACTTGTTCCACTATTTTGATTATCTTCCATTGAACAATACAGATAATATTGTATCAGAGGGAGAAGGTATAATACCAGTGGAAAGATGGGAGTTTCTGGAAAAGTTTGCCAAAGAAAGCTGCAATCTTGATTTGGAAGTCATGGTATACAGAAACGATATGAATCCCGGAACAGGAACATTTAAAGATATAGCTGCAGCTTTGGTGGCTAGTGTTCTGAAAGAAGCAGGCGTTAAAGAGTATGTCGTAGCCAGTACCGGTAATATAGCAAATGCATTTGCCCATTATCTTGCATTGGCAGGAATTTCTCTTACAGTATTTATACCCCAGGACGCATTATTGTCAAATGAAGCTGGTGTCGGGAGTTATGGTCAAAGAGTATACAGGGTGAAAGGGGATTACCATAAAGCAAAAAAACTGGCTTCAGAATACTCTCAAAAATACAATGTCCTGATTTCCGGAGGAAACATTGATCCTATGAGAGTAGAGGCAAAAAAAACAATGGTATATGAATGGTTACGCTTGTTGAATAAGCTTCCGGATGTTTATATTCAGGCATTAAGCGGGGGAACAGGACCAATTGCTATTGATAAAGGAATTGATGAATTGGGAAATCTGAATCTTATTAACAAAAGACCGAGATACATACTTATACAACCGGATCAATGCGACCCAATGACAAAAGCATGGGATAATGCAAAAGCAAAAGGATTCCCGGAGGGATGGCAACAGGAATACCCGGTAATGGATAATCCTGTAACCAAAGTACCAACACTGGCAACTGGAAATCCCATTACTTTTCCCATAATTGCAGATGTGGTAAAGAATAGTGGAGGAGAGATTATTTCTTTTACCGAAAATGAAATTTCAGATGTTGCACGATTGGTAGCCTACGAAACTTCCATTAAAATAGGACCGGCTGCAACCATAGCTGTGGGAGGCTTTTTTGAAGCTCTTCATAAAGGACATATTAAAAATGGTGAATCGGTTATGATCAATGTTGGTGAAGGAGTAAGAAGAGCTCCTGAATTAATGAATGAGATGACATATACTACGAAGTTGGTAGACTCTTTGGATGAATGTGAACCTACTGACAGAGCTATATTTAGAGATGGTCTTTGGATTCCATTTAATAAATATTCCAGGTAAAATGGTCTTATGAAAAATACAATTTCATTGATATTAAAAGGTATTGCCATGGGTGCTGCCAACGTAATACCGGGTGTATCAGGTGGTACAATAGCATTGGTTACTGGAATTTTTGAAAAACTAATCAATTCAATCAAATCGCTTGATTTAAAGGCTGCTAAATTACTTTTTACTGGTAAGTTTAAAGAATTTGCTGCTCATATCAATCTGGGTTTTCTGGTCTCTGTTTTTGTTGGTGTTGGTTTAAGTATTTATTCTTTGGCCTTTGTCCTGGATTATTTATTCACCAACTATAAGATATTTATTTGGGCCTATTTCTTTGGATTGATATTGGGATCAGTATACTTTGTTGGAAAAACCATTCAGAAGTGGAAAATCAGTGTTGTTTTAATTTTCATTATAGGAACAACTGTAGCAGTATCGATTTCGCTGTTATCTCCGGCAACTGAAAATGACGCGATATGGTATTTGTTTATTTGCGGTATTGTGGCTGTTTGTAGTATGATACTGCCCGGTTTATCAGGTTCCTTTGTTCTCATTTTGATGGGGAATTATCAATTGGTTATGCTTGATGCAGTTAAGGAGTTGAATATTAAATTATTAGCTCCTGTTGTTGTTGGAGCTGGGGTTGGCTTAATGGCTTTTTCACATATATTATCCTGGCTTTTTAAGAAATTTAAAGATCAAACCATTGCATTATTAACTGGTTTTATTTTGGGTTCATTAATCACCCTTTGGCCATGGAAGGAATCCTTTGATGAGGCTGGGCAATTAATTACCATCAATAAATTTGGAGCTTATGTTGACGCTGCTGGTGATCTGATGGAAGTTAAACCTTTTTCTTATCACCAAATACTACCACAATCTATTGATGGTATCGTAATTATTTCATTGGCTTTGATGATTGCCGGGTATATTTCTATCTGGGCTATTGAAAAGTTTGCGCAATCATCAGCTGAGTAATGGATTTGTATGGTTTAATTGGTTATCCTCTCGATCATTCATTTTCTGAAAAGTATTTCAGGGAAAAGTTCATAAGGGAAGGAATTATGCATACACAATATAAAGCATTTCCTTTATCTGAAATAGGCTTATTAAAAGAGCTCTTAATTGAACATCCTTCGTTGAAAGGTTTTAATGTAACCATTCCTTATAAGGAAAAAATCCTGACATATTTATCAGGATTATCTGTTGGTGCACAGGTAATTGGAGCTGTTAATACAGTGATAATTCTCAGAAGAAGTTCGACTATTGAGCTCATGGGATATAATACGGATGCTTATGGTTTTGAGAAACTATTAAGTTCAAACTTTAAAACCATTATAAGTGCATTGATATTGGGCACAGGAGGTGCAGCAAAGGCTGTCGAATTTGTATTGAAACAGCTCAATATTTCATATCAGTTTGTATCTCGGAATCAGTTAAAGAATGAAGTTATATCGTATGGAGAATTAAACGAAAGTCATTTTAGGAATATTGATTTGATTATCAATACAACTCCTCTAGGACAATTTCCAAACTTAGACCAGATGCCCGATATTCCAATTCATCTTATTAACGAAAAGCATGCTGTAATCGATTTGATTTATAATCCAAAAAAAACCATGCTTTTAAAAGAGGCTGAAAAAAGAGGGGCATTTTGCATAAATGGTTATCAAATGCTTGTTGAACAAGCAGAAGAGGCCTGGCGAATTTGGAATGGTTAATTTGTCATAATTAGGCATTCATTTACATTTATTATTACGCTGTTAATCAAATCCTGTATTATTTTAAATCTTGTTTGTATTTAAAGTTCAGAGGATTATAATTAAATTTAAGCATTCACAATAAAGATATAATTATGACTAGATTGTTTTTTTCAAATTGCATATTTGCACAGCGTACATTGGTTGCTTTATTAGCAATTGCAATGATTTTTTCATCATGCAAGAAAGATGATGATGAAGAAGATGATGATACAAACAATAATAACAACAATCAAACACAGGTTACAGAGCCCAATACTACACCCGAATTTAATGATGGTGACGCGATTTTGGTAGCGTTAAAATCAACTTCTTTTACCCAAACCATGGGAATGAATATTCCAACTGAAATTGGATTGGCAGTGGGCGCTTTTACAGAAGCAACCGGAAGTGCTACATTGGTAGATGCGGGCACGATTACTTGCGAAGGTAAAACATTAACAAAAAATGATAATAATTCGTATGTCTTTACAGCCGGAGTAGCAGATCCAACAGGCATTGCTTTTTCAGATAATGTAGCATGGGAAGTATCCGGAAACTCAGGCAATGGTATTTCTGCTATTTCAACAACAGTTTCTATTGGTTGGCCCGAAATGTCTCCAATACAGGGAGATCCAACAACTGTATCCACATCTTCAGATTT
>PKSZ01000642.1 GCA_002869425.1 Marinilabiliales bacterium | reverse complement strand
TTTTCCAAACTTGAATATTCGTAGATTATTGATGTTAATTCATCTGAAAAAAATTTGAAAAATCTGAATATCTTAAAAACAACTGAAAATATACCCCCTGTTAATAACCCAGTTCCAAGATTCGAAATCAAATTATTCCATCTAGTATCTTCAAAACTAATCCACTCAAGATTTATTGTTAATATCATTGCAAGCCCAATGAAAGATATCATAAATGGAATAAACCTTATAAAATGGTGAATAAACACATTAATTATGTGCTTATAGTCATATGTTCTGATTTTAGTTCTTGATGCCATAATAGTACTTTTTTATAGAAAAGTTTGATTAATGTCTTCAAAAATAACTTTTTATGATAAAATCAAAGAAATATCAATGTTAAATAGATATGTATAATATCTATTTTAGAATGAGTGATAAATAATTATTGATGCTTATATCATCATGTTATTAATAATAATTAGTTTTTTTGTCTCGTATCAAAATGAGTAATAATGCATAATTTAATTCAAAACATTGATTCTACAACTTTATATTATTTCTTAAGTACAATTGCACAGGTTTTAGCTGCTATTGCAGCCTTGTTAGCAGTTTTTACTCATTTTAAAATATCAGAGATTAAAGATTTCCTGGTTGGTGATGGACAAGCTACTCACATTAGAATGGTACACAGTCAGGAGACTCAGTTGAAGAATTTTAGCAGAGGAATAATAAAACAATTTACTGGCTATTGTTTGGAAAATCAACATGATAAGTATCAAGATAGACTTAGAGATGCCGTAGGGAGGAAAAGCTTGAAAGGCATAAAAGATGTAATAGATCTTCTTGCAAAACAAGAAAAGAATCAAAATAAAACAATAGAAACTAATCCTAGAGGATTGCAATATCTTCAACTTAGGTATGAGAAAAGGTTGAAGAATCTGAATAATATTAAATTGGCAACGAAATATGCAATATTGTTTTCATTCATTACGATTGTAATCTCACTCATTTTATTGCTATTTGTAGATTGTATATTGTGTTCTGAGTATGTTATTGAAATTTTGTTTGCTATGGTAGGCCTATCTGTTACGTGTCTCTCTTTAACCTTTATTGGTGTTCATTTTGGTTTGAAGGATATGGAGGATGTGTAAAAATGCATAGGTTATTTCCTATAATTCCTAACATTAATAAAATGACCGATGTATAGAGAAACAATAATCCAATACAATAAAAAATTGGTTGGAATAAAGTGCGTAATGATCATTCCAATTATGCTTTGCAAGTAAAATATTAATTGTTGCCTGATACTTTTCACTTAGAATTTCCTTGATATAAAATAAAATACTAATACAGCAAAAGAAATTAATAGTATTATCCACCAGTTTTCCTTTATGTAGTATTTCATACACTCGTTCGGATCCGGGTTAATGTAAACTATCTTTTCTACCGGAACATGGATTTCCTTTATGAGCGTATCAGGATCCTGGTCTATGTTGAACCAAACAGTATCATGTGATTCAATTATGCTTAAGGTTGTATTTTCATGTACAATCACAATTGTATCGTTTATCGAATCTTTAAAGACCTGGGAGCTGATTGAGGTATATATTTGTATACCGTTTATTATTGTTGTGTCATGTATTTTTAATGTATCTACTCGCTCGAGCTGAGGATGTTTTTTAATTAGCCTCGCTAATTTCTTTTGTGGACTACATGATGCTAATATCAAGCAGATAGAAATATAAATAATCTTTTTCATATTAATTCGATCATTTTTGTTTTTACATTGTCTGGTATTGAATAGAATTCGCAGTACTCGGTAATTGTTATATCTCGATTTGTAATTTCACAGGCATCTTTTAAACTTCTTATTTTGCGCCTTGATTCACGAATCGATAAATTACTGATCCTACTCAAATCTTTTGGTTTTATGAAAATTAGCTTATCTGTTTTGTTCATTTTCTTCTTCTAAATAGGTTTATTAGATCAATTGCTGTATCAATATCCTGGTCGGTTATCTTTATCCCAAAAACATTATAAGATTCATTATCTGTTTCGTGACTTTCTTTTTCGATATCCTTGTAAGTTTTACCGGGATTATCTTTACAAAATTGATATTGCTGATTAATTATCTGCATTGTTTCATTGTCGCCAGCGGCATCAGGGTGATAAATCTTCGCTAAACGCTTATACCTTTCTCTTACTTCTTCTTTTGTTTTGCAGCATTTGAAAAAATCCATTCTAGTAGATCTGTATTATTTGTAACAAGGAAAGTGTTTGAAATACTCCTGCCAGTAGAAAAAATATCTTAGCAACCCAGTAGATTTTTCTGTACGTTTCTGATATTTTCCAAAAATGGAAGGGTAATGGATCCTGAGCATGTTCACCCCAGTAGAGCCGATCAAAAAAAGCTTTCTGGCCTACATATAAAACATGCTGGCCTTTGGCAATGTTTATAAATAAATCAAATACAGGCCAACGAACCAATAATGCAAGACTTAAAAATTGTAGGACCCGATCCGATTCAACATAGTATTGATGAATGTAGAAATGATTGATAAAATAGGCAAGCAAAAATGCAAGCGACCAATATTTGACCAATCCAAGTGCATGAAATAAGAATTGTCTTCGCTTCTGTATGAAGCCCTGGTGAAGTGCATCAATAATGCAATAAAACCAAATGTAATAAATTAGTAAATCCATATTGTTAACATTTTTAAGTTAGATCTCCGGAACCTGGTATTGATTCTGTTAACATTTTTGCATTATCCACAGCTGCTGGATCTGATGAAATGTTAACAGTTTCATTGTTCAGTATATTAATTATCTCAACAGGTAGCCTCATAATTAGATAGTTGACTGCCGGATTATGAGAGTGTTTTGCAATTATGCTAATTGCAAGTAGTTCTGTGTATTTGAATGTTACTGTCTTCTCGCCGAATTTCTGAATGCTGTATTTTTGAAAACGTTCAAACAATTCCTTTAAGGATGTCCAGATGAAATAATCTGTTACAGTTACACCTGTACTGGTTCCTTTTTCAATTGCATTTTTCTTTATAAAATGAAGAAGGATCTCAATGTAATTTTTGCTTAGCTTTATTTTATGTGTTTGCATATCTGTGCTTTTGAAAATCGTTTATATTCTGTGTCCTCAGGTAGTTTATACACGATTGCATGTGTGTAGTCTTCTATTTTCAAGAGGAATTTCTCTACGTTCCTCTTTATACCTGCATCAATTCCTTTTTTGTCGTATTTTGAATGTGAGTAGAAGCGCCCCATCAGGCGCTCATGATAATATACAACCATACAGGATTTACTTATATCGGGTCCGAAAAATTGTGACATATGGTATTGTTTAGGTTATTATTTAACTGTATCACGTTCATACTTATAGCTTCGAATTACTTTTTCACCATTTAGTATAAGCGTTATGGTTATATCTTCACGATAGAAAAATGCAAATTCCGTTTTATTGAAATGACCATGCTCATCTAATGTCCACCCCGTTTTTTCAAGCTCTTCTTTTGCTTGAGTTAATGTTTTTGCATCTACAACGTCTTCAGTAATTATTATATCTGAATTATCAGTTGCTTCATTTTTAGCATCTAAATTCGATTTGTAATGTTCACATGTTTCCTGATCAAAGCAATATGCGTCTTCAGAAAATCCATTTTTATTTTTACATAATTTACAGCGTACATCCATAGAATTTACAAGATTTATTATATCTAAATGACAACAAAGATCATCTGTCCATAATTTATTGATTACCTCTGTAATTATCGGAAAATCATCCTCTACATAGGATTCATCCAGCATATTTTGTAATGCATCTTTGAAAATGTCTTTTTGTTTGTCATTTAGCTTGTGGTAGAATTTATATAAGTTCATAATTTTAATTTTTGTGTTAACATTTTTTTATGCCTGGATATCTCCAGGTCTTTTTTTTGTTATCATTTTCGCTTCCCAGGATCCTAAAAATCCCGATGCCTGTTATCAAATCTG
>PKSZ01000292.1 GCA_002869425.1 Marinilabiliales bacterium | reverse complement strand
TTCCCAAACAGTATGAGGTTTGGGCTTAAAAACGGGATTATAGCTTAAGTATATATTATTATATACCAAATCATTACCTGAACTTAACTGCACGGCCAAACCCTGAAATTTCTGAATTAAAGGAATATTCTCCTCTACTTTATTTTTTAGATCATTGTTAACATAAGCCGCCAATAATCCCGGAGAATATGCAATGTTTGAATAAAAATAAAAGTTTGATCTGGAAACTAAATTTTCAGAAAACTTAAGATAATTAATATCTGCTTTTAGTGTTTTCTGCAACACAATAGCCTGAATATATCTTTCCAGCGATTTGGTTGAATTTGCAAGAACAAGGTAATTATCTACAAATGTAAAATACCTTGTTTCTGCCTTAACGAAAATAGCCCCAAATAAGTCAGCTGCAACATACCGAAAAGGCATTTTATAAATCGCATACTTCTTTTCATCATCCAATTTAAAATAGCTCTGATATTCATCAAAACTAAGCTTTTCTGCCCTAACATACTTTTTTAAGGTCTCAATTAATTTTTCTTCAGCAATACTTTTACTTTTTGTTTTCATTAAAACATAAGTACTGTTATCAATATCTTTGTTGCTATTTACATCTGTGTAAAGCAGGGCTACTTCTTTTTCAAGAAAGGACTGAAAGACATCCAAAATATCAATTCCGTACTGACTCTTCATCTTTTCAAGCTTTTTCATCCTGTCCTGACCTCTTTGTCCGGATTGCAAGTAAGCTGAATAATCCTTTTCAAATATTTTAAAATCTTCTATACCAAAAGCAACAAAAGCCGATGTATTATCGGGCATAAATTCCTCAATGGATAAATCCTGTGGCTCCTGATTCTTGAAAATATTCAAATAATAATCCAGTGAGTCATTTGCATAAGTATAACCGTTCAGTAAGATTGCATCTTTCTTCAAACTAAAATCAAGTTCACACCAATCAGCATAAGTTGTAAACCGCGACAATGAATTAGAATAATGCTCATTCAGAAACACAGATGCCAATTTAGGAAAGGTTCTGAAATTCAGATACACATTTGCATCAACATTCTTACCTGCAGTTTCCCTGACTTTTATAAAACCCCGCTCCTGCTGCAATGATGCTTCTAACGAAAGCTGCCGTACTGACTCCTCCACCAGGATAGAAGAATAACTTATAATGCAAACACCCCTGACAACAGCAAAACTAAAAGATGGGAAAGTTCCCTTCACATTGGGCCTAACATCATAAACCTGCTGATTATCATAAGTTCTGCCAGCAATTACACCTTTGCCATTCAATCTGGGCTCAACAAAATCAACTACAGCATCAGCCTCGGTTCCTGCAGGTAAATTCAATAAAAATAAATAATCAAATTTCTCCTTCCCTGAAAGATGTGCTGAAATAAGCACAGGTTGATGATCTAATACAGAATTTAAAACTTCACTGCCAGATATTATTGAATCGAGATACAGCATAGCTGAATGTGTTTTACTTACTAAATCAGCCTGTAACAATTCATTCCATATTTGATTATTGGTTTCAAGCTCCTTGATTAAAGATGACAAATCAGCACTTTCAAATACAAAAGCTGCATCTACTGGAACAGCTGCCATTGCATTTGAATTTGTTACTGTTTGCCTTTTCAGGAATTTATATCCAATAATAGCCAAAGCCCCCAAAAGCAAAAGCCCTGCTACAATTATTAAGATTTTCTTCAACATACGCTAAATTCAAGATTATGGAACCATTTCAAATTTATAAAATTATTACATAGAAACCCAAAATATAACCGAGCTTATAAACCAACTTATCATAGATCAAACAAAAAAGCAAAATCCCTATACTCCTCTGATTATCTCACTCATACAGCCATGCGGCAAGAAATTTATTCACAAATGTTAAAATAATAGAGACATACAGGCAACATTAAATCGAATAATTTCGTATTAAATCCTGTTGTTATGAAAGCTTTAAAATTCTTCATATTAATAATTTTTCTTATCCCGGCAATGCTATATAAAGGGAGGAGCTATGCACAACAAGACAGTATACAACCAAATCTTGATCAAAATATTAGTGTAAGTAGCTTAACGATAAGCAAACCGGAATCATATGAAAAAATAAACTTTTCCGGAGATAATCAACACATTACAGCAGGTGAAACCAATATTCGTCCACTATTAGTCCTTGTCAACAAAAAAGATGGATCTCCTGCCATAAACATTCCTGTTAAATTTGCACTAATTAGCTGTCCTGGTGATAAAAACAATGTAAGCATTATCAAAACAACTTCATTAACAGATTCATCAGGATACGCCAGTACCAAAATAAAAACAGGCGATGTACCTGGCGATTACGAAATATCTGCCAGTATTGAATCGGATCATGAAATTCAATTTGTTGTTTTTAATCTGAACTTAAGGAAAAAAAACTGGTGGATATTGTTAAGCATTTCAATGCTTGGAGGTCTCGGTCTTTTCTTGTTTGGCATGCATATGATGAGCGAAGGAATGCAAAAATCAGCAGGAGACAAAATGCGATCGATCCTTAGCAAGCTCACAAAAAACAGGATAATTGGTCTTGGGCTTGGTGCTTTTGTGACTATGATCATTCAAAGCAGTAGTGCCACAACTGTAATGTTGGTAAGCTTTGTACAAAGTGGACTCATGAGGTTTCGGCGCACCATAGCTGTAATGCTTGGGGCTGCAATTGGCACAACCATCACAGCACAAATCATTGCCTTCAAATTAAGTGATTACTCCTTACTATTTGTTGCTGTTGGAGCTGGTTTTCTTTTTTTCAGCAAAAAAAACAAAATTAAGCATATTGCAGAGGCGATATTGGGATTTGGATTGATATTCTTTGGGATGGCAATCATGTCGGATGCTGTTTACCCGCTAAGAACCTATGAACCATTTCTTAACACCTTGGTTAGCTTTGAGAACCCTGCTCTTGGAATACTTGCAGGTGTTGCATTTACTGCCATCATACAAAGCAGCAGTGCTTCAATAGGTGTATTGATCATACTAGCATCACAGGGCTTACTAAGCCTTGAAGCTAGTATTCCGCTGATTCTTGGAGCAAACCTTGGAACAGCCATTACGGCAATACTGGCAAGCCTGAATACAAATAGGGAAGCAAAAAAAGTTGCTTATACACATACTTTGATAAAAATAATAGGACTACTTATTTTTGTATGGTGGATACCCCAAATGGCTGATTTGGTTCATCATATATCACCTTCACCTGTGAGTCAGGCAAGCAACTACATGGAAGAGTCATCCAAAATCCTGCCAAGACAAATTGCAAATACACATACCATATTCAATATAATTCTTGGATTCATTGTACTGCCTTTTACTAGTCTTATTGCAAAATTCATGGATTGGATAATGCCCAGAAAAGTCAGCAAATCAAAACACGATTTTGAACTTCAGTATCTTGATAAAAATTTATTAAAAACTCCAGCTCTAGCACTTAATGCAGCCAAACAGGAAACCTTGAGAATGATAGGCACAGTGCAGAAAATGGTAAAAGAGATCGTTATTGTATTCTTTGAAAATGACAAAGAATTACTTAAGAAAATTGCGATAAACGAAAAAGAAACAGACTATTTGCGAGACAAAATCAAAGAATACCTCATCAATATTACACAAGGTAATGTAGAAAAAGAAAGGGTAAATGAAGCCTTTCAGATAATGTATACGATAAAAGAGCTTGAGCAAATTGCGGATATTATTTCCGGAAACCTATATAAACGAGCACAAAAATGGATTCATTCTGACAAGAAATTCTCCGAAGAAGGAATGTTGGAAATTAAAGAATATCAGATAAAAGCACTTAAGCAAATTAGCAGAGCCATGGAAGTTTTCAGGGAGGTAAACCTTGAAAAAGCCATACATATGAAAAATAAATATAAAAAGTACGCTGAGATTGCCAGAAACCTGGAACGCAAACACTACGAAAGACTAGCAGAACATATTGATGAATCTATTTGTAG
>PKSZ01000438.1 GCA_002869425.1 Marinilabiliales bacterium | reverse complement strand
TCTGGAATGGGAAAGTTGTTATTCTTGCCTGATTGGCATGTGCACAGATGTATCCATCAGGAATTTGCCTTGCTACCCAAACTGCTCCCTTGTTTCCCGGGCCTTTTCCAATGATTTCCATTATCCATGCTTCGTTCGCATCAGCTATAGAAATCGATTCTCCGGAACTATAGTAACCATAATTAGTAACCAGTTCAGACATTACTTTAATGGCTTCTCTAGCTGTTTTCGCTCTTTGAAGCGTTAAATAAATAAGGTTTCCATAGTCAATAATACCTGTTGAATCATGCAATTCGGATCTTCCTCCATAGGTAGTTTCTCCAATGGCTAACTGATGTTCATTCACGTTTCCTACTACGGAATAGGTGTGCTTTACCTGAGGAATCTTTCCTAAATATTTTCCCGTATCCCATTCATAAATATCAACCATAGCACCATCAGGATAATCTGCCGCTGGCCTGTAGTATAATTCACCATACAATAGGTGTGAATCAGCTGCATAGCTAATCATTGTAGAGCCATCTTTGGATGCACCTTTAGTTACAAGAAAGTTGGTGCAGGCAAATGTTATGTTAATCGCCAACATAAGTGCGATGGTGCCTGCTGTAAAAATTAATTGTCTTCTTCTCATGTTATTTCTGTTTAGTTTTCAGATTAACACAAAAATAGAAAAAAATGCCAATCATCCATGAAATATACCAAGGCATTGATAGGTTTAAATTGATGCCTTGTATAAAATCTATAAAGATGTGTACGTAAACTCTAGTGCTTATAGTATTTTCCCTGCCAGGTGTTACGTTCTTCCAGTTTGTGTTCAAACATTCGAAGTATTTCATCACTTCTTATCTTCCCCCAGCTTGGTCCGGCCAGAAAACGGGGAGGAGCTTCTCCTGTAAATCTTTCGATAATGATCTCAGGATTTAATTGTTCCAGGAAATCAATAAAAAAGTTCAAATATTCTTCCAGAGAAAAAAGTTTGAAATCCTCGGGATTTTCATGGAATTGTTTTTCCATTACTGTTCCTTTAAATATTTGTAACTGATGAAATTTCAGGTTACTGATGTGTAATTTTGACAATATATTAGCCTCGTCAAGCATTTCTTGTCTGGATTCTCCCGGAAGACCAAATATTATATGACCTCCTGTTTTTATATTGAAACTTTTAGCCAGTTCAAGAGCTTTTATTGTTTCTTCAAAACTGTGTTGACGATTGATTCTTTCCAGGGTTTTGTTGTAACAGGATTCAATTCCAAATTCAAGTATCAAATAGTGCTTTTCAGATATTTCAGCTAATAGTTCTAGTGTTTTTTCATCAATGCAATCAGGGCGGGTTCCAATTACCAGTCCTATTACTTCTGGGTGCGAAAGAGCTTCGTTATATTTTCTTTTTAATTCATCAACAGGTGCGTATGTATTGGAAAAGGCCTGAAAGTAGGCAATGAATTGTTTGGCCCTTCTATACCTGAATTTGTGGAAGTCTATGCCTTCGGTAATCTGTTGTGAGATACTTTTTTCAGAATCGCAATAGGATGGGTTAAATGCTTTGTTTACACAGTATGTACATCCTCCATAACTTTTGGATCCATCTCTGTTTGGACAAGTATAACCTGCATCAATGGCTACTTTTTGAACTCTGCCTCCAAATTCTTTTTTGAAATACTCAACATATGCATTAAAGCGTCTGTTATGTCCCCAAATATAGTTTTCATTGCTATGCATGGCAGTAAAGGTAGTGTTTTGAAATCTTTTTTAGTATTTTTATCCAGACTGAAATATCATATGAGATTACTGAAGAATATTCTGTTTGGTTTGTTGATAGCAATGTTGTGGCATTTTTTTATGAAAAATGTCAAGGCGCAGGAAACAGATTATTATAATAATGTATTCGAAGAAGACTCAAGTTATTATACTTCCAATACATATTCAGTAGATTCCAATGCTTTGTTTTTAGAATATGCTTATGATGGTAAACTGTTAAAAATTAAAGAATTAGTATCGAAGGGTATTGATGTTAATTGTACTTCTTATGATGGAGTAACGGCTTTGATGTACGCTACCCAAAGAGGACATAATGATATTGTGTACTACCTTGTAAAGAATGGAGCTGAACTGGATAAGACAAATTATTCCGGTCGAACGGCTTTATTTGATGCCGTTTTTGCACAAAATGACACGCTTTGTGAATTCCTTATACGATCAGGCGCCAATATCAACATACAGGATAATTACGGTGCGAGTGCCTTAATGTATGCGGCGTCTTATGGATATTTCCTGATAGCGGATATGCTCATATATTATGATGCAAATATTCACTTAAAGGATGAGAATGCTTGTAATGCATTGATGGCTTCGTGCTTATACGGCAAGAATGATCTTATAGAATTGCTATTGAAAAAGGGTGCAGGTATAGATTCTTGCGATACAGATGGCAATAGTCCTTTGATGTATGCAGCTATGGGTGGTGATTCATTAAGTGTAGAAATTCTAATAGGAAACGGAGTAAATATTAATTACCAGAATAAAAATGGAAATACGGCGATAAGTATTGCAGTTGAATATAACAACAATTATGCTCTTTCTGCATTATTGAAACACAATCCGGATCTTTTGCTTGGAAAAAAGAACAAACGAACAACATACACACCTTTATACTATGCAAAACTAAATAACAACAGACAGTCAGTTAAAATGCTAAAAGAAGCAGGTGCACCAAAAATACTGTTACCAGATTTTTCAAACGCAACCTTGGGATATGGCTTTAACTGGAATCATACAGATTATATGTATGATTTGCACGGTGGACTTTTTGATCCGGTTTACAATTTCGAAATCGTTGCCGGTTACGCCTTTCGTTGGTGGAAGACTCGTGTATTATATACGAACAATAATATTGATTATATGCAATATTGGGAATGGAGATCTTATTTTTATATAGGTTTAAGAAAAGATTTCAATCTGTATACAAACAAAAATGGCAGGAGTCTTGGCTTATCGTTGGGAGCGAAAGAATTGTATACTTTTGGCAACTTACGAGGAACTAATACCAAGGCAAAAAGAGCATTCCTCGCATCGCCACTGAGTGGATTATACTGGCAGGTAGGAGGAGTTCGTTTGCATGCAGATTATGAATATACCGATTTTAGAATATATGGTACTTCTCCTCATAGAATCGTTTTGGGTTTGAGAGGATATATTACAGGTAAAAAAAATGAGAAAATTGAAAAGGCATATTGGCTTGAATAATAATTTTTTAGTATTTATTCTTTTGTTATTCATGTTTTCTTCTTGTGAAGATTATTTGGATGTTGATTGTTCGCAGTGCTACCAATATGAACCCACAAAAGGAGATTTACTGATTGATGTTACCATCAACAAAGAAAATATGGAAGTACCGGTTATCATTTATAAAGGAAAGCCTGAAGATGGTGTAATTGAATATGCAGATACAGCTCGTGGTAAGTATTTTGATATTGAAGTTCCTTTGGGACAATATTATTCTGTTTGCGCAAAGTATAAGGTGGGAGATAAGACTGTAACGGCTATCGATGGAGATAAAATAAGGGTACGGCAGATAGATGCTGAATGTGATACCACCTGCTATTACATAACAGGTGGCAGAATTGATGTTCAGCTAAAATATACTACTATCAGCGACTAGAAAACAACAAATGCTTTTGTTTCTGTTCCGGCGTCATGGATATAACCAATGTAGTAGATTCCTTTTTGAAGCTCTAAATTCAGTTTAAGCTTTGTTTGAGATTGGCTTCTATGCGAATAAATTACTTTTCCTGAGATGTCTGTGATTTGTATTGTGCCATTTTGCATATTGGTAAAATCTATTGTTAATTCACCATGATTAGGATTTGGATATACATTAAACGTACTTGTTTGTAGTTTTGATTCTTTAATATCCACCTGTATACATGAGGAAGTATGACTTCCTATGTAGTTAAAATCATCAGAAGGGTATGCAGTCCATTCGCCGTTGGTTGCAGGGTCCTGTT
>PKSZ01000181.1 GCA_002869425.1 Marinilabiliales bacterium | reverse complement strand
ATTTTTACTCACCATCCTCAATTCGTTTTTTAAGTTTTTCAACAGGAGTCATCACTTTTTTAAAGAATTGAAATCTTTGTTTTTCGGAAATTCCACTAATCAACATAGACTTCTTTAAAAGATTATCAATCCATAGCCGGGTCTCATCTACATAGCTTTTATTGGCAGTTGACATTATGTAAAATGTATGGTGACTATGAAAAACAAGTTGAGTATCTCCCATTTCAACCAATACATTGTTATTTGGTATTTCAATATCGCTATTGTAAAATTTATAATTGCCTTCAGCAAGAATATTATTACCCATTACCTTTTTTGAACCCAGTTCAGCATATTTTTGAATGTCGAAAAGAAGTTGCTCCAGTTCGTTTACTACCCGTAGGGCATCTTCAGTACTCTTAAACAAGCCTGAATCCCAATAATATTCAATTTGCTTAATTGCACTATGTACTGTAGAATCTGTCCAGATTTCAATAGAAGGTATTTCTGAATACGCTTCAAATATTGCTCTTCCCAGCTGATGAAATTCGTCGGGAATATTTTCCATAGAGAATTTTTCCATCTCAAGTTTTGGAATATTCATTACAGATTTCATCCAGTAAAACATTTTAAAGGCAGCAAAAACAGGATACATATAATTCTGAAAAATAGGCATATCCCTACTTACATAATAAATAATACCATTCTTTGAGTTCCGTATCAGGTTCATATTGTGCAGCAAATTGCTCAAATACTCTTTAAAACCTTCGTAACTTTTATCAATAATGGAAAAATTAAAAGTAACATGACTATCTTCACTCCCACTCATGGTATCAAATGACACTTTAAAGTGGTTACAAAGTATCCTTATTTCATTAAAGTCCAACAGTGTTTCACCACGCATTCTTCTGTATGCACTGTCTGTGCTGATTTTTAATAAATCTGATAATTCCATAACCATTGTAGTTGAAGGAGGTAAAATATCTTCAATCTTCGATAGGAACTGAATTTGAGAAGATGCCGATGAATTATTTTCCATTTTGTTTTGCATTAAATAATACATAAAGGTATATAAAATTTGCACAAATCAATAATTGGCGTCGGCAGAGTTGCAAAATATGCAAATTGCTTGCACTTTTCTTATTTGGGCTCTATGGTTTTGCGCAAAAAGAAAATTCAGGAAAAGCCTCCCTATGTTTCCGTTTTCTCTGGCTATTAGTTGGTTGTACTTTTGAAGTGTTAATTTATTACAAATAAAAACACAGCACTATGAAAACTCAAAATTTAAAATCAGGAATTCAGACAATTTTAATGGTAATTGTTTTTTGCGTAACTGTATCCGCTCAAAATAGAAGCAGTATCTGAGTATTAAGTATTGATACCCGTGGCGTTACTTATGATAATATTACAATGGGTAATATGGTTCGCCTTGAATTGGAAAAAACCAATGTTTTTGAAGTACTGGATAAGTACGATGTAGAAGATCAAGTTGAAAAGCAGGGAATAGATGTTTCGGATTGTTATGGTAAGTCTTGCCTTATTGCAGCTGGTAAAAGCCTTGGAGCAGATAAGATGTTATCAGGTAGCGTGGATCGTTTTGGTGAAAAAATAATAATCATTCTTCGTCTGGTAGATGTACAAAACGAGAGCATAGAAAAAACCAGTGTGGTTGAATATATCAATGAGCAGCCTGAAATACAGAAAATGGTTATGATTTCTATTGCAGATCTATTGAATCTAGAAGTGAATGAAATACTAAAGGAGCAACTGGTAAATGTAGAAAGACCGGTTGTTTCATCCAAAACCAAGGTAAAACTGAATGGCCCAAGAATGGGAGTTACTTTTACTGGAGGAAATACTGGTGAGAGGTTGATGGCGAATAAAAGTGAAGGTGGATATAATATGTATCCTGTAACATCAATGTTCGGATATCAGTATGAAGTACAGTATTTAAGCGCTGGCGATTTCCAGGCATTATTGGAAATGCTTGCTACAGTAAATGGGCTGGAATCAGGATCTTTTGTGCCTTCGGTTACATTGATGAATGGTTTTAGATTTAACAAAAATGGATGGGAATTTGGATTTGGACCAACTTTTAGAGCAGTGAAGACTGCTGAAGGTTATTATGATGAAGGTAACCAATGGGTACTGAAAAGAGATATGCCCGAAGGAGCTGATTATTCAACAAAAGAAGCAATCGATTATCGTGGTGATCTTAAACTAAATACCAGTTTATTGATTGCAGCTGGAAAAACATTTAGAAGTGGATACCTGAATATACCAGTAAATGTTTATTTCTCACCAAGAAAAGAAGGAAGTATTGTGGGTGTTTCATTTGGTTTTAATGTTGCCAAGAAGCCTAAAATGTAAATCAAAACGGGGCTCCGATTATAGTGCTGCCCTTATGAAAGGATATCGAGAGCCCCTAATTTTTCAGCACAAAAACAAGAAACTAAAAATCAAAGCCATGAAAACACAAATATATCTTACAATAATTGCTACAATTTTTGCAAATATGCTTGTCGCCCAAACTGTTATCAATTCAAAGTCGGGAAAAATAAAAAACCTCGAAGTGGTAGAAGTGAAGGACTCGTGGCTTGTAATTGAAAAGAATGGCAGCCTGCATGATATTCCGTTTGAAGAAATAGAAAAGGTTTTTTGGCCGGATTCAATCTATATTTTCAACGATTCATCATATACAGTGAAATATAAAGGAAAGTATCTTGCTGAGTTACGCCGCATTGAACGTGGAGACACCCTTAGGAAGCCTATATCCAAAATTGAAAAGCCACGCAAAACTGATGTAGAGCCTATACCAATGAGACAAATATATCTTGTTCCAGGTGGCGTTCTTGAACAGTATCCGCATATTAGTGCCGGAATAGAAGTGCCTTTGACAGAAACAGTGGGCTGTTATGCCGAAGGTGGATATTGCTTTAGTAACTACACAACTTTGATGAGCTTATACGATTTGTCATCTGCCCGAAGAATAGAGGATGGATTTGTTGTGAAAGCGGGAATAAAAAAATACATCAATTTCAGAACGAAAAAATTAAAAAGTAGCTCCTTTGTCTATCTCTTTGAAGTAGGTTATAGTGAGTTTTCTAATAGCAAAAAATTCTATAAAGATGCTCAGCAGTATATGTTCAATGTGAAAATGGGGCCTGTTTTAAGATTTAAGAATAATGTTGTTTTTGAAGCATATTGGGGTAATGGTTTTAGAAACAATAAAGTATATGCACAATACTCAGATTCACGTGCAATTGAGGTTGACAATGATGTGGATGGTTTTATTGGGGTAAAATTGGGCTATTCGTTTTAGTTTCTTTTGTATGCTGTTGTCATAAACCAAAAACCTACCTAATCGTAGATTATATCTACGATTCACTATCCTTTGAATTTGCAATTCGGTTTATTGTTTAAATATTTCAGCGTAGTTGCAAACTACGCTGGGAACTCAACTCGTCTTAGTCTGTGACGAGGATGTAATTTTATACTGAACATTTGTAATGTGTAAACAGGATAAGAGGGTTATTTACTGCATAAGCAAACTATGAAATACTGTAGTTTCTCAACCCGAAACATACTACTTACACTTAGTAGTAGCTTGCGTGCAGATAAGGGTTTGTCTCATTGATACTTCAACAGTGCAACTGCCCGCCTTCCTTTCTGCCTGGCACAGAAAGGAAGCAAAGAATGCCTGGTGGCTGGTAATTTTTCCGACCCGTAACGGTTTCAAAGAACTAAAAATGCTAACCTTGTCACTACGTGACTTCAAACAACGCATTTTCTTAACCTTCTTTTCAACCTACGGGTACCCCGGCAAAATCACCAATGCCACTCGCTATTCCAATCTTTGGCATCAAAATCTGTCTGCGCTGCAAAACAAACCATGAAATACTATAGTTTTTAAACACGAAACATACCATTGAAGTATGGTGGAGTGTTTCGTACAAAGTATAACAATTATCACCAGAAAAGACTATAATTCAAAGGTATATTATCGACCATATGCTATAACTTTCTTAGCGAT
>PKSZ01000323.1 GCA_002869425.1 Marinilabiliales bacterium | reverse complement strand
TTGAAATTATATTCCATTGTCAGCAAAAAATATTAATTAATCTTAATGTGTCTGCGAAAATAGGAAATAATTACCACTATGCCTTCAAAAAGGATTGCAGATTTAAACAGGATTTTTTATGGGATAAATCAGTGTGTATGATGATCCAGTTTCTTCCCAAAATATGAAATCTCAAATTTGGCCAGGCTTTCTCTTCCTGATTCAACAGATGCTAAATCAGTACTTTGCTTTGTTTTCATTGCAAATACAAGTATCTGATGGCAAGTGGTTAATTGTTCGATATACTTATCATAACCCTCTTCACCTTTTTCCTTGATTTTTACTCTTTGATGTAAAAAATACTGACTTACAATTTCCTGAATTTTATTAGCATGCTCTTCCTTGGTATTAACCCAACGAACAATCTGGTTATAATTGGGATTCTCCTCTGCTGAAAGAGCTTCAATCTGCTTCATTGCCTTTTCAATGGTTACAAAATGCTCCCAAATTAAATTGGCTCTTAGTTGGTCATCGTAAATACCGCATGGAACTTCACAATGAGAATTTGCATGTCTGCCCAGAAAGGCCACCATTACTATTAAAAGAATTATTCCTTTTTTCATCTGTATAAATTTTGATAATCTTGCTTATTTAGTTTCAACTAAATTACAGTTTCATAGAAAGGAATTAAGAAAGCAATGAGAAATATATGTTAATCCCTTACTTATATTTTTCAATGATACTTTCTGTCAGGCTAATACCATATCTAAGAAGCAGATTCATAGTTTTGGGTTTAGTATGATACCCTGACTTTCTTGTTGTAAACTGCCTGACAACAATCACTTCAACATCTTCCTGCTCGGTATATTCCTTTATTAGTGGCCGCGGTATTCCTGCAATTTTTTCAAATTCGTTTTTCAAGCCAAATCCTTTCTTTGCAACAAGAACCACATAAAAATAAGGATAATTCTGACCACTTACATTATTCATTGAAAGCTGACCGTATAGCCCAAGGAAATCATCTGGCTGATCGTTTAAGTGTACCCTGAACTTAACATCCGAAGGCAATTTCTTTTCCCTCCCCATAATCATCATATAATACTCTACAGTATGTTTTTTCAAAACATCAATATTCTGATTTATTAAAAATCGAACCAGTTTTATTTTATTGACAAGCAGAGGTTTAGTTTGTATCTTACGAACACCTGTAACAATATGTGGAATAAACAAAACAACAACATTGACGGCAAGCATCTGCATAGATTTAACTTCTGTAATCAGCAAAGCATAAGCAATACCCAAAACCACTACAAAAACAGCAAATCCAGCAATGTTTGATATATCAAAAGCGTTCACATCCCATTTCTTCATTTTTTTATTTAATGAAAGCACCTCTTCAAGCCTTGAGAATTTTACTTGCTGCCAATTGGCTTCAACATCAAACTTTGCCAATTTAATTTTATTGTGATGCCCTTTAACAATGAGAAATAGGTTTCCAATAAAAACCAATACAATCCCCGGAATAAGATCGAGCATATAAAGCTGCAAAAACACACCCAATACAATTATTGACAGTGAAAGAAGAAATCTCAATCCATATGACATTCCCGGCAAAAGGTGAAAAACAACCAAGTCTTTATCTGATGATTTAATAAACGAACCAACCATTTTACAATATATTTTTATTAAACAGTATATTATTTTCCAATTCTGAATAGCCTAATTTATTCCAATACAAAAAACAAGCTCCTTCGCAATTGTTAAATTCTTCACACTTTTTACAATTCGCATGTGCCAAAGTCTTTTCCCGATATTTCATAGCCGACATTCCAAACCAAACATCATCAAAACCATCCAGCAATAAATTCCCTACGGAATCCATACATGATGCACAGGGCAAAACACTTGCATCAGGTGCAACAGAGATAAGACCATCGCACGCGGCACATCCTTTATTGCCCAGACCTTCAGCTATTGTATTAAAAATACATAATGGCATGGGAGAGTACCACATAAACTCTACATTGTGCCGATTACTTTCCCGAATAACATCTCGAATATGTTGTTCAAGCTCTGTGTATGAAAGATTTAAAGAAGCATTCTCATCTGAACTACCAACAGGAATTATTATATTCATGCTAAACCTTTCCAATCCCAAGCCTGAAACAAAAGAAGGCATTTCTTTTGCCAGTGCAATATTCCATGCATTTAGTGTAGTATTACAATGTGTATAAATTCCTTCTGATTGCAAATTGTGTAAAGCATCAACCGAGCGTTCAAATGCACCTTCTTTACCAACCAATTGATTATGAATTTCAGCATGGGGACCTTCGATACTTACCTGAGCAGAATCAAGACCTGCATTCTTAAGTATTGAAGCATATCTTTTATCAATCAATATTCCATTGGTTATTAAATTTACGCGCATCCCTAATTGCGATGCGTATTGAACCAAATCAGGTAAAAAAGGAACCAATGTTGGCTCTCCTCCTGTGAAACTTATGGAAGGTACTTTTGCATCTTCCCATAGTAGCTTGATAACCTGGCGGGCTTCATCGTGTGTAACTTCCTTAAAATTGGCATGCTGACTACAAGAAGTATTACATCCTGCATAACAGAACTTACAAGATAGATTGCACCGGTAGCTTAGCGCAAATTCCGATAAAACAGGTAAAGTACTGAAGCTTCCCTTAAATGATTCATGCAGCACAGATGGATTGGTAGAAAATTCATTGATCGTTCCATCCATAAATCCTTTAAATGCCTCAATAAAGATCAAAACATCATGCATCTTTTTTTTATCATTCAATTGCTTTTCCAGCTCCAAAATTGAATTTCCTTTTAGAAGATAATCAAGGATTTTTGCACCCATTGGATTGATTTTCTGCATCCTGTTTGGCCTTTTTATCAAAACATTATCTTCAGTCCTCACAAAAATATATGGTTTGAGGCTAGCTATATACTCATCTATCCATTTGATATCCTTCATATTCAAATTTTATTAGTGAGATCCCCCGCTAACACATGCTGAGTGACAGGCAGAATGGCATGCAGAATGACAGGCAGAATGGCATGCAGAATGACATGCAGAATGACATGCATCGTGACACACATTGATATCAGGAATAAAGTCGGTTGAAATTCCCCCCTGAACTAAATGATCTGTCTCCAAAGGTATGGCTGATTCATAAATATAATGATCAGAAAACAATGGATATCTGAATAAGAAATAGGAATGTGTATGATGGTACCAAATATGCCATCTTCTATCATCGTTTGCGGAATCTTCTTCCTTATAATTCTCTGAGAACCAATCATCAATGGTATCACGGTAATATTTTTTTGTTGCTTCAATATCCGCATCCCATGCTTTTTTCTGAATATTTTTCACAGCCATATTCATCAGTGTTTCCAGCTCATATTGAGAAAACTTCCCATCATCAGCCAGACTATAGTATAACCTGCTTTCATATTCATCCAGCTTATTGATGTCAGGTGTTCTTTCAACTTGAGCAGTCAATGGATTGGTTGAAATTATCTTCAGGAATCCCTCCTCAACCATACTCTCAATAATCCCACTTAAAATTCTGTTTATAGGCATTCCAAGATAAAAAGCAGCTTCAATCGGACTTAAATCCTTACAAACTTTACCCGGTTTACGAAAATTCGATAATGTGATGGTTGGCGGCGTCCAATCCAAATTATCCCACCTTATTTCATCCAGGGTTTTATGAGCTTTAACTGCAGACTTATGCTTGGCAATAATAAATAAAACCCCCAATAGCAGCACGATTATTATACCTGCGATAAAAATAAGCTCCTGATCATTATCATACTGATTGGAATCTACTTCATAAATTTTTTCATATTCATAATTATCAGATCCACTTGATTTGTGTGTTTCATTGGCATTATGATTTGACAAATTGGTTAAATCAAACCAATCTCCAGGCATATAAAACTGGGTTCTCATATTGAAACGAATTCCCGGATCATCTTTGTGAAATAAAACCATCAGCCGTCCATCATCAGTACGCCTGTAG
>PKSZ01000506.1 GCA_002869425.1 Marinilabiliales bacterium | reverse complement strand
CCATCATGTTTTTAAGAGCACCTGTATAAAGTGCGCTTGCATG
This sequence comes from Marinilabiliales bacterium, assembly GCA_002869425.1. Lineage (GTDB taxonomy): Bacteria > Bacteroidota > Bacteroidia > Bacteroidales > BM523 > BM523. Next base: position 3,991 of record PKSZ01000506.1, on the reverse strand, counting down.
ATGCTTAGCGATGGCCACATTGATAAGAACATCACACTCTTCCACTGCTTTTACAATTTCTGCATTCTTTAGTGAAACAGACTTTGGAAGGTCAATCAATTTCCACTCATCATCATTGAACTCAGCTGGAAAAACATTGGATTCTACATGTTTTAAAGAAGAAACTATTTCTATGTGATCATCATAATAATTACCACGTTTCCAATAATCATCAGCAACTAGCTGAAGGCACTTCACTTCTTTAGGATTGGTTTGATGAATAGCCCAAAGCACTGCCAACGAAACATCAGGACTAACATAAGCCCCCTTTTCATCGAAGGCTGAATTTATAAGTATACCCACTTTAGAATTTTGCGGAACAAACTTCTCTATTCCTCCTAAAGTTTCAATAGATTTCAATGCGATATTATAATAATTATCACCCTCAATCACAGCCATATCGGGCTCCTTTCCAAATAAACTCAAAGGACCTGCACAACTTGCAAGAACTGCACCTGAACCAATAATGGCGCTTTTTTTTATGAAATCTCTGCGATTGAATTTTTTTTCAGTCATAATTTATAATCTAAAATGGAAAATCTTCTTCAGGATCGAATTCCTTCTTTTGGCTTCTATTAACCGGCTTTTCTGCTTGTTTATGAAGACTATTGGCAACAACATATATGGCTTTTCTTGGTGTAGTAGGACAAGCATACTCACATGCTCCACATCCAATACAAATGCTTTCATCCACCTCAGGAATAAAAACATCCTTATACGGAACCATGTGCACTGCTTTAGTTGGACAGTGCTCAGAACAAGCTCCACAATCGGTATGTTCAGTTAAAACCACACAACGCCCTCTAACAAATTTTGCAATTCCAATTTGCTCCAGTTTTTTCTCCTCCTTGGTTAACGGTAGTATTGCACCGTTCGGGCAAACCTCACCACATACCGTACAATTGATATTGCAATAACTTTTGTGAAAATCCATCTTAGGCTGCCCCATATTAATGAAACCAAATTCAAGATATGATGGCTGCAGCACCTGTGTAGGACATTGACTTATACACAACTGACAAGCAGTACATGTATTATGAAACCGTTCCTTTTCCTTCGACCCAGGAGGAGTTATTGCTCTGTCCGGGGGTTTTAAACCATACGCCTTTGCCGATTCAGACAACAAGCCCAATCCAATTGTTCCACCAACTGCCATTAAAGACTGTGTAATAACTGATCTCCTCTCTTCGTCCCCGATTTCTACCTGTTTCTCATTTTTTTTCCAGGCCAACTTATACTGAATTCCGTTTGAAGGACAAGAAGACAAACAATTAAAGCATGCCACACAACGAGAAAAATCTATCTGTTTATTGACAAAATCAATACAGCCTGATTTACAGTCTTTTGCACACAAACCACAAGAAGTACATTTACTTTCACTGATTTGAATCTTAAACAAAGAAGCTTTTGATACTGTTCCAAGTAGCGTTCCCACAGGGCAAACTGTATTGCAATACAAACGTCCGTGTTTTGCAGCTAAAAACAATAATGCAATTAAGAAAATAACAGCAAAAACAAATACAGGAAGAGAAAATCCCTTATACTCTACTTGATAAAAAACATAAGAATCAAATCCATTAAATATGGCTGCCAGAAGATTGTTTGCTCCTACATAAACTGGTTTAAATATTGAAGAGGCTATTTTCCCAAAAACACTGTATGGATCTATCATTGAAACCAAAAAGAGAGAAATAAAAGCGACTGAAACAATTGTTGCCCCAAGAATTACAAATCTTAGAATATTGGCAGGCCTCTTATATTTATGCCGTTTTTGGATACCTGTCTTTCTTGATAGAAAAGTAATAAGATCCTGCAAGGTACCCAAAGGGCAAACAGAAGAACAATATACCCTTCCAAACAATAATGTAACCAAAAAGACAAAGAAAAAGCCAATGGATGTAAAACTAAGTGTGTATATAAACTTGATCAAGGAAGGGATAAACTGCAGATACAAAGTACCAGAAATCAATCCCGTTCCGAGACTTCCGGAAAAATCAATAAAGGCATACAACACTACCAGAAAAAAGGCTAGTGAAACTACCTTTCTTACATGTTTAAGAAAAGACAAATTCACCTTATGACATTTTTATTCTCTTGATTGCCAAATCTTCAAGCTTCATTTTCCCAACGCCCATTTCAGCAGCCAGTTTGATATATTGTATTTCTTCGGGCTCAATTCCAAATATCTTGGCAGCAGCAGTATCTGCAGCAACAATATCGGGAGATATGATCATAGATTTGAGAATCTGAACGTCATCGACAGAAACACCTCTGGGACCATTTTCCATCATAACAGCATATGCATCCACAATATTCAAATGAGGCTTACTGTATGTGGCAAAATCTGCGATACACTGATGAAGGTCATGAAGATGCCAATATCTCCTATTCCAAACAATTCCCATAAGATTTTTCATCGCAATGGTTAATCGTGCACTACCATGACTTTTCAAGATAGGAACATTGATAAATACATCTGAGTTCAATATCAGCTCATGAACTTTTGAACTTTTTAATTTCACACCCTTTGGAATAGTAACTTCTTTGTATGAATCTTCAAGATTTCCCGGAACAGTTTTTCCACCAGCATCTTTTACCGCTTTCTCTATTCCGCTATTGGTATAGCATTTCTCCCATTTATCGCATGTATTATCAAATACATAAACCTCTTTAGCTCCTGCATTCATGCAATGTTCAACAATCTTTCCTATCAGCTGAGGATTTGTATTTGCTGCTCTTTCAGGAACGCAATCCCAACCAATATTAGGTTTTACAACAACCTTCTGACCAGGTTTGACAAAATTTTTCATTCCGCCCAACTCAGCAATTCCTTTTTCAAACATGTTGGCAGATGAGTAACCTTTTACGGCAACCAAATCGTATGGTTTGTCGGCGGGTGAATAGCTTGCTGCAAAAAGCCTGTTTACACCATCAAAAGTAAGTGCTGAACCTGCTACAATTCCTGCAGCTATACCCTTTTTTAAAAATTCTCTTCTTTTCATATTTCTGCTTGTTTTTGGAGTTAACCAAATTTAACATTTTTTACGGAAGATTCTATATGAAATACAACATGTAGTTGTATACTGCTATCCCTCTTACTAAAAAAGCTCAAAATACTTCGCAATATAATATGTAGAAAAGAAACCGATATCCTTCGAAAATCGGCCACAGGAACCGCCCTGTTTTGGTTCTGAGCCGGGATCTACAGGAAGAGCGTGCCCCAGGCCTTTTATCCGGTAAAACACCACTGATTTTTTCGTATTCATATTTTGATATAGAATCTGCGTAACTTCCTTCACTCCTGAAAAATTCGTATCAACCTCATCGGGAATAGTATCCATATCCAGTAAACAGGACCACTGATTAATCAACTGCACAGAATTACCAATATTTACCATTTTATCTTCTTCTCCGTGTACTATGATTAACTCAGGATAATCTGCAGAGGGGTTAATCGCCTTAACGGGAGCGGCCCATTCACAAGGCAACATTTTTTTTGGTTTTCTCATAGTCTTCAGGGCTTCAACAGGTCCTGTAGCAGAGAAATATGGGCCAGCAGCCAAAACTGCTCCAGATTGAAAGAAATCGGGATAATTAGCCATTAATGCCACAGATAAAGCACCCCCGGCCGATAAACCGTACACAAATATCCGTGAAGTATCAACAGAAAAACTATCAATCGCTTTATATATCATATTTCTGATTGATTCCAATTCTCCTTTCTTACCTGAGAAATCCTTTTCCAGAAACCAGTTAAAACAATTGGAGGAGTTATTTATGCGTTTCTGCTCAGGATATAAAACAAAAAATCCATACTGAACAGCCAGTTCATTCCACCCAGATTCTTTAGCCACAGTTTTTGCATTCTGGGAACAGCCATGCAAAACAACTACCATTGGTATGTTTTGTTGTAAAGAATGTTGATCTGACAAAAAATAATATGCTTTTAGAT
>PKSZ01000488.1 GCA_002869425.1 Marinilabiliales bacterium | reverse complement strand
TAGGTAATGAAGAATTCCCTCCTGTTACAGTGAATCCATCAAGACTTCCTTCTGTCCAAAAATATCCCATGGTGGTTTTTAATGCAGAAACTACATGTTGAACCTGGTTGGAACTACCATTAAATTCATATCCGCTGATTATGGTTTCATTATGCTCCCAGTCTCTTTCTGCGAGATTATCTTCTAAACCAGAGAACCCTCCATAAACATTCACGCCTTCTTTTAAAAGGATTGTGTTTTCATTAGAACTTTCATAAATGTAATAAGTTCCAGATGCTACCCATACATCCTGACCTGAAGAGTATGCAGCATCAATTCCATCTTGTATGGAAGTGAAGGCTGTGCTCCATGTATTGCCATTTTCAGTACCTGAAGCATTATTTACATCGACAAATATTTGTGCGTTTGTCTGGATGTATATGATTAAAATAATGAGTGTATATAAAAATCTTTTCATAGTTAGTTCCTCCTTAATTTATGGTGATAGTACAACTTGAATCTGAGTCAACATCCTGGTTGGTATTAAATGTGCAACCGCTGATGGTTCCTGTTACCAGGTAGTCATTGGCAATAGCATTACCACCTGAACCTGCTGAATTTCCAGAAAATTCGCAATTGCTTATGGTAATAAATATGTTCTGGTTAAAATTAGACATTCCTCCACCTCTGTACTGGGCAGTATTTCCTGTGAAAGTGCAGTTTTCTATCTCTATGTACGTTCCCTGGTATTGAGAAGCCAGATCATCGCAGTAAAATGCTCCACCATTCCCGTTTGTGCTGTTGTTTACAAACGTACAACCGGAAATATATACGGGATTTGTATCATATGCACCATAGTCCACAAAAAGAGCACCACCTCTCCATTCAGCAAAATTGTTTTCAAAATAACAGTTCGTAATGTTCGCTGCACCACCTACTCTGCATACTATAGCACCACCCAATAGCGCATTATTATTAATAAAAGTGCAATCACTAATACTCGGAGTGGCATCATTAAAAACATATATTGCAGCACCATCTTCTGCATAATTATTTTCAAATTGGCAATTGGATATTTGTGGACTGCTTGCTTCCATGTAAATGCCTGCTCCAAACCTATTGGCAAGCTCTCCGTTTGCATTTCCATACATTATGTAAAAACCGTCAATGCCAGATAGGTTGGTGCCGGTTACAATATGGTAAGCGTTGTCTGAGATGTCATTCAGTGCTCCAATATCACCACTTAATATGGTTGGGTTAGTTTGCCAGTTTCTTTCGTTTAGGCTAGTTTCTGTACCTGCAAATCCGCCATAAATTGTAACACCTGCTTTTAGATTTATTGATGTTCCTCTGTTATTATCATTGGTGGGAAAATATGTTCCCTGTTTTATCCAAACTTCTCCCATGGAACAAGCATCAATACCGGACTGAACGGTTTGTTTAGCGTTTGCCCATGTACTACCATCATTTGTATCACTACCATTTTCTCCATCAACAAATATGATTTCTGTTGAACCACTACCATTGATAGTAAAGCCACTGGTCATTGTGAAAGATATATCCCCACTCGGACCTGGAAATGTTACCGATACATCGTATATACCCTGGCTGGCAGAACTAAAATCAAAGTCTGCTGTAACTATATCACCCGAGCGTGTCACATTTGCTCCACTGTAGCTGCCTATTTCAGCAGATGCAGGCATTACATCTGTTGGAGGAGTCATACCGGATAAAGTCATGTCAACACTAATATTATCTCCAACATTTGCTGAAGATGGAGAAACATTGGATATGCTTTGTCCCATACACAATGTGCCCGGCAATAAAATCAGAATTAGCAATAATCGTTTCATTTTTTTTTCATTTTAGTTTGATACAAAAGTATAATGGAAGAATGACTATTTTGTTATAGAATTTTGTATTTGTGTTATTGTAAAATTTGGTATGGAATGTATGAAATTTCATAATAGAACCTTGAATACTCGTTCTAATAACTTGTAAATCAATTGGATTAAGGTGTATTGGTGGCGCGATAATATGTTTTATAATATCATAATTAATTCTTATCTTGCATCCCGCTGAATTATAAACAAAAAAATAAGATTATGGTTGATTTTTCATTAAACGATAAACAAAAAGCAATACAGGAAAAATATCGCGATTTTGCTCAAAGGATGATAATACCCAATGCAAGAAAATTTGATGAGTTGGCAGAATTTCCATGGCCGGTAGTAAAAGCGGCATATGAAGAAGGATTGATGAATGGACCGGTACCAGAGAAATTTGGTGGTAATGGTTATAGCATTTTAGATGCAGCAGTAGCATCAGAAGAATTGGGTGCTGGTTGTATTGGTATTGGAATTGGTATTGATGCAAATACTTTGGCAATAACACCTTTATTGTTGGCTGGTAATGATGAGCAGCACAATCGTTTTTTTGGACGCCTGATTGAAGAAAAGGGAGTGGCTGCTTATTGTTTGACAGAACCAAATGCAGGTTCAGACGTACAGGGTATCCAGGCAACAGCACTACCAAAAGGTGATAAATATATTTTGAATGGTCATAAAAGATTTATTACAAATGCTGAAGCTGCATCGTTTTTTACAGTATTTGCAATGACAGACCCATCGAAAGGATCACGTAGTTTATCAGCATTTATTGTTCCTGCCGAATCACCAGGTATTGAGATAAAGCCACGCATGCAAAAAATGGGGCAGAAAGCATCCGTTCAAAATGAAATTATATTCACAGATGTTGAAATTCCAAAGGAAAATTTACTGGGTAAAGAAGGACACGGCTTTATCTTTGCGATGAAAACATTTGACAGGACTCGTACCGGTGTTGCCGCTCTAAGTTTAGGTGCAGCTCGGAGTGCATTTGAAACATCAATGAATTGGGCTAAGAACCGGATTCAATTTGGGAAACCCATTTCTGCAAATCAGGCAATAGGTTTTATGTTGGCTGAGATGGCTGTTAAAATTGAAAATGCACGAAACTTAACATGGAAAGCAGCATGGGCTTATGATACAGGAAGCAAAGAGGCTAATATGCTTTCTGCGATGTGTAAATTATATGCTTCGGATATAGCAATGGAAGTAACTACAGATGCTGTTCAGGTAATGGCAGGAGAAGGTTATTCCTATGATTATCTTGTGGAAAAAGCTATGAGAGATGTGAAGCTTTGTCAAATTTATGAAGGAACAAATCAGGTACAACGTCTGGTTATTTCAAAAAATATTTTGAAGTAGGTTATAAAACTTAACATATATTGAAGACCGTCTAATGCAGGCGGTCTTTTTTTATCTCTAATAATAATTAGTATACAAGCTCTTTAATATTGGATAGAATAAAAAAAAGGCCATCTTGATGGATGACCTTTAAGTGAATATTGCAATAATACTTTAGAATTTATACCGATTATCATCAATGAGCTTGTCAGCAATTCTTCTGCGAGCTTCTTTAATGTTAACACCTTGTGTTTTAGTTAATTTATGAATTCCAGAATGTAGTTTTTCAATTTCGTTTTCTTCTGCAAAACTATAAATGGCATCATGAGCATGCTTTGCAATATCATGAGCCGCATCGTATAAATAAACATCCAGAATATCTTTATAAAGTTGAATTGCTTCTTCTCCTTCTAGTTCATGTTTCTTAGCAACCCTATGCATGGCAGACTCTGAAGCATAGATAAGCAACATCATATCCGCAAAATTAAAGAGAATTTCCTGCTCAAAGGATAATTTCCTGCTGAACTTGTCCATGGCGGTACCCATAATTAAAAGTACAGCCTTCTTCAATCTGGCAATGGTTTCTTTTTTATTTGTGTAGTAATCGTCTGAGTATGTTACTTCTGAATCATTATCTACTTCTGCATTTATTTTTTCAATGGCTTCTTTTAATCCGTAAATGCCTTTAAGGCCCTGCTTAATTTCATTATCGGCAGCCCATAATCTGTTGATTTCGTTGGTTCCTTCAAAGATCCTGTTTATTCTTGAATCTCTGTATGCTCTGTCTACCGGAGCTTCAGCGGAGAATCCCATTCCTCCATAAATTTGAACT
>PKSZ01000616.1 GCA_002869425.1 Marinilabiliales bacterium | reverse complement strand
GCTTTTGAATCGTATTTCAAATCATTGGAACTAGATGAAAAAAATGAGAATACGCAAAAAGTTTTGAACAAACTAAAGGTATTAAAGCAAAAGAATTAATAGATCAATCTATTACAGATGACAATTTAAAGGAGTGGAGTAAAACTTGGATGGTTCGTGGCTTGGTGTACCAGAATATATATGAGTATTCTGTATTGGAAAAGAATACTGAATTTGAGAGCATAAAGGAAACCTGTTTGTTGGTGGCTTTTGAATCGTATTTCAAATCATTGGAACTGGATGAAAAAAATGAGAATACGCAAAAAGTTTTGAACAAACTAAAGGTATTAAAGCAACAATTGATATTTGAAGGAAATGATAAATTTAGGCGGAACCATTACAAGGAAAGTATATTAAACTATGAAAAGGCATTAGAAATTAACAATATTCCGCTTATTCACAAAACAGATCTTGATTTGTTGTATAATCTTGCAATTGCCTATGAAAGAGGAAAAAAGCCTGAAAAGGCACTTGCATTGTACAAGATATTGCGCAAAACGGGATATAAAACTATTGAAATGTATCATATGGTTGCCAACTTATGTATTACCCAGAAAAAGAATACCATGGCCGAAGAAATATTAATTGAAGGAATAGAGAAATATGGTAAAGAATCGCATGAATTATGTTCAAGGTTAGCAGATCATTACTTAATGTATGGTAATACGGCTAAGGCCATTCTATATATGCAAAAATCTATTGAATATGATTCGGAGAACTGTATTCAGTATTATAAAGCAGGAGAGTTGTACAGAACAATAAAAGATTATGATAATGCCATATTGTGCTACAATAAAGCATTTGAAATAAATAATCAATATTGTGCAGCATTGTATAAACTAGCCGATATTTATGAAATAAGGGCCAATTCTGATATAGAGAAAAAATTCGAATTGTATAATCTGGCAATTCATTGTCTTGAAAAAATATTGGTGATTACACCCAATTCGGAAATTCAAAAAAGAATAGAAGTACTAAGAAGGAGACTTGTTTAGTTGTATATTTAAAACGATAATAATAAAATGAACTTAATCCTATTTAACATAATAATAATTATGAGACTTTTATTGGCGAAAAGCGTTCAGCTTTGTTGATTAACAAACAATCAGTTATAATGTAAGTATACGAGTTTACTTCACGTTTTCCCTTTTAACATTGTGCAAATATAAATCATGAGAATTTCATGTTTGATCATTAATATTGATCCATTAAAAATACGTGAGTATTTAGCGATTAATGTTTTAGAGAGAGTTTTTCTTTTAAAAGGATTTCGTTACAAAATGAAGATTCGTTTTTTGGTGCCATGCTATGGCTTGGTGGTTTTTATTCGATGGTATGATGGTATTTGTTGTTTACTTCCTTTCGTTCAGTGATCGCTTTGCTCAGAGTTCTCTTACTTTTTCCATTGATGAAAAAGTAAACAAAAAATCTAGGCAAAAAAAATGCTTCAGCTCGCCCTGTAAAATTTTAAGAATTCCTGCAAAAGCTGGCAAAGCCTCTATTGCGGAATTCTAAGAAATTTAACATTCACATCACCACATGGCCCGCCGTTTTGCATGGCACACGCACTTGGTTACGTTTATAATAAATCCTATTTAACATAATATTAAAAGGCCTAATAATCCTTCATGCATCTTACAGACAATGCATAGATATCGTACTGTTCAAGAAAAGTAGCATCATCAGTGTCATACGACAAAACAACGGAATGCTTTTCATCCAGATAATCTGTTGAAGATGTCCAGAAATATGCTTTTTGTCCCATGTCAATAAAGTAATATCCATAGTTGATCCTTTTTCCTCCGGGATATGCATTAAATCCGCTTGTATTGCTGGCATTATAGTTTGGTGAATCCCAGTAAGCAGTACCAGTAGTTTTCATATATCCACCTGCAACAGAGCTTCCACCAAGTGCTTCAATGGCCTCCTCCCACTCTCCTTTGCTTAGTAAATGCCATCCTTCTGTACAAACATCACAGGCATCATTCCATGTGTATAAATATCCATAAGGTGTTTTATTGGCCACATTAGAATTGTATACATAAGTAGATGATCCATAATCATATGCCAAATTTTCGGACATCCACAATTTACCACCAATGTACACTGTAGAGTATGTTGTATTATCTCTTGTATCGATTAAAGGCATTGGTGTTTCATCAATAATAACTTCGATAGAATGATCAGTTGATCCACCATCATCATCGTAGGCTGATGCAAGAATAGTATAAGTTCCCGGATCAATGCCGGCTATTTCCCAAGTGTAATTGTAAGGAAATGAAGAAAGAGAACTCATGCCTACTCCATTTATACTAATTCTTACTTCGCTGACAGATCCGTCTTCATCTTCAGCTGAAACAGAGACTGTACATGTACCATTATTATAAAGAGATTCACCATCCGTTGGTGACGTTAGAGTGCATGTTGGAAGAATATTTTCTGGTTCTTTCTTTTTACAGGAATACATTAGAACTCCCGTAATAATAAGTAAGCTCAAGGTAATGTTACTTAAGGCGTTAAGATTACATCTATTTTTCATAAGCGTTGTGGGTTTCTCAAATATATAAAATAGATTCCAAAAGCAAAAAACGAAATACGTATAAGTTAGATATTGATTTAATTATAAGGTTTTTATTGAGTAACTCTTACTATTTATCCTGTTTTTTTGGTTGATGATAATATCCTTCTCTAGTAAGAAGATGCTCCAGGTTTGCTACACCAAGCACAGTTGCTGCTAAAATAATGGCTGAATGTTCCTGGTATTCTCCTATTACTTTATCGTAAGTATCCCTTTCAGTATGCCAGATTTCATAATAACTGAAATCATATCCTTTATGATCGCTTAAATTCAAAGACATTGTAGGAACTGCCTGCACAGCAAAGGGACCGCTATCGGTACCCCAGGCTTCTTTAGGAAGTTCACGGGAATTTCTTTTTTCGATTGTAAATGGAAAATCTTTGTTTATAGTATCAAAACCTTCACAAATAATTTCAAAATCAGCTCTCATTGAGTCTGTTACACTAATACTGGTTGCAACCAATGGACCACCATCGCGATTAAAATAATTGGATATTTTATCCATTTTATCGTTATTGCGTTTAACCCAGCTTTCTGATCCTAAAAGACCAAACTCCTCTCCTGCCCATAAACACACAAGAATGGTTCTTTTGGGTTTGATTCCAGACTTCATAATCAGTCTGGCTGCTTCCATTACTGCAGAAACACCATTGCCATCATCAACGCCACCAGTCGCCACATCATAAGCATCAAGATGTGCACCCATCATTACATATTCTTCAGGAAATTCAGTGCCGGGAATGATTCCAATTACATTGTGATAAGTTAAAGGACCCATTTTGAAGTGATTGCGTATATCAAACTCAAGTTCAAAATATTGCCTTTCTTCAGCCATTTGTCTGATTTTATTGTATTGATGTTTATCTAATTTGATATCAGGAATAGCGGGAAGAGAATCGAAAGACATTCTCATAAGATTCTTACGATCGTAATAAGCTTTAATCGGAACATCTGATGCTTGAATGATACCTAAAATTCCAGCATCCACCATTTCCTTATAAAAAATAGCGGGCTCTTCATTCATAGGCAGCAATTCTTTTTCTTTATAATTCTTCTTTTTACGATTGTGCCAGTTTTGGCTTCTTATTTCATCATTTTTCTTTTCAATTTCAGCATTTAGCTGTTTTATTGAATCTCTTATAGCATCACCTTTTGCAGACCAATCTATTGGCCATCCTCTGTTTTTTCCTTCAATAAGAACCCAGGCTCCTTTAAGTTTAGATTTCATCCTGCTAAACTCCCTTTCTGTTCTTGGTTCTATTAAAACATGACCTCTTTGTACTCCTTTTGTTCCAACAGTATAGGAAGGAGTTGCAAAATGAAGATTCATACCATTTTCAGCCAAAAGTTTGCCTGACCAGTGACCCCTGTTAAAGCCCAAAGGTAAAGTGCCAACGGAATCTAGCTCAACTTTAATTCCCCAT
>PKSZ01000731.1 GCA_002869425.1 Marinilabiliales bacterium | reverse complement strand
CATTGCCCCCGGTACTCCATGACCAGTACAATCTGCTGCTGCCACATAAATATTTCCTGCTTTCTTACGAATCCAGTAGAAATCACCTGAAACAATATCTCTTGGTTTAAAATAAATGAAATATGATGTAAACAAACTTTCCAAACTTGTATCTGGCGGAAGCATGGCATGCTGAATTCGTCTAGCGTATATAATACTATCTGTTAACTCTTTGTTTATCTGCTCAATATGATTCTTTTGAATGGTAGTTATCTCCATTTGGCGAGAAATCTCATCACGCTGTGTTTCAATTTCTTCTTTTTGTTGCAGAATCTACTCTTCTGCCAGTTTCAATTCAGAAATATCTGAATCAATAGCAATCAGCTTAACAACTTCATCCTTATAACCAAGAATCGGACTCAAAGTTGTCTGAATCCACAAACTATTTCCATCCTTAGTTTTACACTGCGATGAGTAAATTACAGATTCTTTATTGGACACACATTTGTTAAACAATTCCTTAACATCATTATTAGAACTAACAGCAAATAAACTTGATCCTACTTTGCTTTTATATTCTTCAAAAGAATAACCATAAATTCGAATAAATGCTGCATTCACCCACTCTATTTCACCATTACAATCTGCAATAATAACTGCATTATCTGTTTCACTGGCTACTATACTTAACTTTTCAAGCTCATGATTGGTTAACTCCAACTGCTCAGACTGTGCCTGTATTTCTTCTTTCTGCTGTAAAATCTCTTCGTTCTTATCCTCCAGTAACTTATATGCTCTTTTTCTTTGAAGATTTAACCTAATCAACAAAATGGCAGAAGTTGTAATTAAAAGTATTCCAAGTATGAAGCTTATAATTATAATTTTCTGCTTCTGAATCTGGTCCTTTTGCTGAGAAATTTCAATATCCTTTTTTTCCGTTTCATATCTCTTCTCCAACTCAGCAATCTGTTTGTGATTTTCATCATTAAAAATGGAGTCCTTCACACCAAGATATTGCCTGAAATAATCAAGTGATTTTTTATAATCTTCTTTGGCTGCATATACTTCAGCGAAAGCTTCAAGCGTATACATTATCTTATAATTTAAATCATATGCCCTTGAAGTATCAAGACTTTTGGTATAATAATACAAAGCGGAATCGTATGCTTCATTCATTTCATTTACAAAGCCAAGATTATAGTACATCATGGCTTTCCCAATCTTATCATCGATAGAATTATACAAGTCAAGCGCTTCTATATAATATGAAAATGCCTGATCATACTTTTCCCACTTAAAATAAACATTGCCTATATTGTTCAAACCAATTGCAGCCCCTTCCTTATCATTCAATTCCTGCTTCATTTGTAAACTCTTCTGATTATAAAACAAAGTCTTTTCATAGTCCTCGTTTTCAAAATACACATTTCCAATATTCGTGTAACATATAGAAATACCTTCCTTAATATCCTTTTCTTCAAATATTTTTAGAGATTTATTTAAGTATGTAAGCGCTAATGAATCTTTATGCCAGGTATGATACAATGTACCTATACTATTGAAAATTCGGGCAATTCCTATCTCATCACTTTGTTTTTCATAATAATCCAGTGCAGCAAAAAAATCAACCAATGCCTCATTGTATTTACCTTTATAAAATTTTACTGCTCCCATTGATGAAAGAGCATTGGCCATACCCAAATCATAATTTACAAGCTTTGCATATTCTAAAGCGGTATCTGCATATTCCAAAGACTCAGTAAAACTACGAAGCTCTAATTCAATATCAGATGCTTCATAATAAATATCCGATAAAACAACCTTATCACCACACTTATGGGCTATTTGAATGCCTTCTTTAACATACTTCTTTGCATCATTAGGATTGTTAGTCTGAACATTATCTGAAATCTCAATCAACAAATTAACCTTTGTTTTTGCATCATCGGTGCTCTGAACTTTCTCATACAAGCTATCCACCTGAGCATGAGAAACTATACACTGCAGCAATATTAAAAGACACAAAAATGTTTTATGCATTTGAGATTACAATTTGCACAAATATAGACATTAGAGACGAGAATTTGAGCCTTATTATTGAGGATCATTTTTGATTGGTTATTGGTTAAAATTATACCTTAGCAAATTATGTTTGGCTACATTAAAAAATATGCTTTTCAAATACTGACCGGGCTTGGTATATTTGCAATACTTCCGGCTATTTTCATGAGATCACTTATAGATCCGGTATTAATTCCCCGTTTTTGGTATTTGTCTTTTCTATCCTTTTCAATATTAATTCTTTGGTTTGGGAAGATATATAAAACACAAATAAACAGACATAGCAAAATACTGATTATAATCCTGTTACTCTACATATTTCAGCAAACAATCAGCTCTTTCTCTGCTATAAATGTTAACGAAGCAATAATTCAAACTACCAGAACTGGTCAATGGTTGATATTGTTCCTGATATTTATATATGCATTCCAATCAGAGAAAATAAATAGAATGACCTTCTTTATGTTTATTCAGTTATCATCTCTGATTGTAATTCTGATTGCAGACTATCAAATCATTGAGCATGGTTTGTCTGACCCAAATTTGATCATTTCAACAATGACAAATAAAAACCTGCTTGCTGGCTATACGCTATTTTGCTTATTTATTCATCTATACCAATCCATAAGATCAAAAGGCCATATTAAATGGCTTTCAGTTTTCTTACTTGCCAACTCCACAGCTATAATAATCATTACAGCATCAAGAGCAAGCTGGCTAGGAGCTTTAGCTTCTGCATTTTTTGTAATTTCTCTATGGATATTGATAAAAGTTAAAAGAAAACAAAGACTATTTACAAGTAAAATTTTGCTACCCGGCTTGACAATAGTTATTGTATCGGTTGTTTGTTTAATATTGACGAAAGACCAAGGCATGAGTAAGTTGTCTGGATTAACAAACAACATCTCTCAGGTTCAATCCAGCCAGGAAAGAGATCTTTCAACTATCAGTCCACAAAAAAATGATCCCAGCTCAATTTCAAGCAGATTAATTTTATGGGAGAAAAGCTTAAAAATGGCCATTGAAAATCCATTGACAGGTATTGGTACAGGAAATTGGAGAATTATGCTGCCGGAGAAAGGTCTTCACGATTTCGATTTCTTTGTAAGACAAGGAAATAAATACTTTCAGCGACCTCATAATGATTTCGTTTGGAAACTTTCAGAATCTGGATTTCCGGGTTTTTTACTGTATGTTCTAATCCTTTCAATTCCCTTGATATTAAATATCAAAAAAGCATTCTCAACAAAAAACAAAGATGCACTCATTCCAGTTTTACTATCAGGATTGATAGTCAGTTTTATGATCGTTTCATTTTTTGATTTTCCGGGAGAAAGACCCACAATAATGACATTGATAATTGCAATTATTGCATATTTCACCAGTAATGACAAAGTTGCTCCTCCCGGGCAAACCAAAAACTATTTATTAATTGTTGGCATTGTTCTATCATTTCTTGCCATGTACGTTCATAACATTTGCATGATATCGGAAAATAATATGAAAAAAATTATTATTGCCCAAAACAGGTCTAACTGGATAAATATCATTGAATTGAGCAATAAAATAAATGCAAATAAAATATATTCAATGGATCCTTTTGGAACACCTGTCGACTGGTATAAAGGAATTGCACAGTTTTCACTTGCACGATATAAAGAAGCCCTGCAATCCTTTACAAAAGCTCCTCAGCAAAGCCCATATCACATACAGGTGCTAAATAATCTGGCCAGCACTTATGAGCTACTTGGCAACCATCAACAGGCTGAAAAATTTTACACTAAAGCATTGAAGATATCACCAGATTTTGCTGAAGCAAGAATCAACCTTTCCATTATATACTATAACCAAAAAAGATTTGAAGAAGCCTTTTATCAAATAAATTTATCACCGGTTCCCAATCAAAACCAAAATTACAGAAAAGCCCTAGGACTGATTCTTGAAAAGTACATAATACTTAGTAAAATAAATGCAAAACATAAGCTTAACATTTCCAGAGATG
>PKSZ01000279.1 GCA_002869425.1 Marinilabiliales bacterium | reverse complement strand
TTCTGAAAGTACCTGACGTACATTTCCATGCAGATCCTCTGGTGTAGGATGCGTTGTTAATGAATGATAATCAGCAATAAAGAAATAGCATTCTGCCTCTTCCTGCATTTTAAGAAAATTACTGATCGCTCCAAAATAATTACCTAAGTGTAAATTTCCTGTTGGTCTGATTCCACTAACAACTGTTTCCATAAATTCTGTTTTACTAGATATAAAATTCACTGCAAAGATAGGGATTTGTATAAATATTATTATTCATAAAATTCTCTTCTTTTTAAACTGCTTCAATTCAACTATCTTTGCATATAAATAACGCTATATGTATTCAAAAAGACAAAACAAGGTAGGACGACTTATTCAGAAAGAACTATCAGAAATCTTAAGACAATCTGGTAATGAAATACATCCAAATACTTTATTTACAGTCACTGTAGTTAGACTAAGCCCAGATCTATCCGTAGCAAAAGCTTATATTAGTCTCTTTACTAATGAGGATAAGGAAAAGGTTCTTGAGAATCTTTCCAATTCAAGCAAAAATATTAGGCATCAGCTTGCTCAAAAAATCAGACATCAGGTTAAAAAAATCCCGGAACTAATTTTCTATGAGGATGATTCCTTGGATTATGCTGACAGAATAGACAAACTTCTCAATCAATAAAGAAAAGAATGAAGGTTTCATTGTTTATTGCCAAACGATACCTTATTTCTAAGAAATCGAGAAATATTATCAATATTATTTCTACTATTTCAATTATTGGTGTAGCAATAGGCACCATGGCCCTCGTTGTAATATTATCAGTACATAATGGTTTTGATGGTTTGATGAAATCCTTACTGAATGCCTTTGATCCCGATTTAAAAATTACAGCCACTATGGGTAAATCTTTTCAGCCGGATTCAATAACCAATCTGCTAAACGAAACCGAGGGCGTTTTACATTATTCTGAAGTGGTAGAAGAAAAAGCTCTTTTAAAATACAGAGAAAAACAAAACATAGCCATAATTAAAGGTGTAGATACAAATTATGTAAACATTACCGGGATTGACACAATGATTGTTAGTGGTGATTTTATATTATTCCAAAATAATCAACCCTTTATGGTTATGGGAGAATTGCTGTCATACTTTCTTGGATTTCAGGTAAACTATGTAAAACCCGTGAGTATTCATGCAGCCAGGAGAACCAAGAAAGTAAGCTTAAATCCTGAACAGGCAATCAGAACAGAAATAATTCATCCTGTTGGTATATTTAAAATTCATCCTGAAATAGACAATGAATACGCACTCGTTCCCATATCATTTGCTCGTGATTTATTTGATTATCAATCGAAAGTAACTGCTATTGAAATCAAACTCAAAGACAATGCAGATACAGAAAAAATCGAAGCCCTCATTCAAGATAAGCTTGGAAAAACATTTAAAGTTTTGAATAAATATGAGCAACACGAATTTGAATACAAAACTATTGAAACAGAAAAATGGGCTATTTTTCTCATCTTATCCTTTATTTTACTAATAGCTTCATTTAATATTGTTGGCTCCCTCACTATGCTTATCATTGATAAAAAAAGAGACATTGCAATTTTAAGAAGTATGGGGGCATCCATGCCAACAATCAGAAATATTTTCTTATTTGAAGGATGGCTTATCTCCATTATTGGTGCAATTTTGGGTCTAATTTTCGGTTTTTTAATAGCCTACGTTCAAAAAACTTTCGAATTGGTTAAATTACAAGGATCAGGCACCTTCATTATCGATGCTTACCCGGTTGAAATTCACTTATCTGATTTTATTACTATCTTGATTACCGTTTTATTAATCGGATTTCTTGCAGCCTGGTATCCAATACGCTATATAACCAAACGGCATATTATTGTGAATCAATAATCTTCATATTTTTCTGCAATATAATCTAATATTTCTAGATTTTCCATATATGAATCAGAGCGTAGTAGTTTAATTTTGGTATCTCTAAACTCGGGCAGACCTTTAAAGTATTGAACATAATGCCTCCTAATTGTTAAAACACCTCCTCTTTCTTCTTTCCAATCTACAGACTCTTTTAGATGTCTTTTAATGATCTTCACCTTTTCAGGAATTGTCAATTCCCGATTCAATACATCTTTCTGTAAATAATCTTTCACATCTTTAAATATCCATGGACGTCCAATACTCGCTCTGCCAATCATAATTGCATCTACTTTATGCAGCTCAAAAGCTTCTTTTGCAAGTTGTGGTGAATCAATATCACCATTCCCAATAATTGGAATCCCAATATTTTCATTTTGTGCAATTTCGCCAATTAATGTCCAGTCTGCTTCACCTTTATACATTTGCGCCCTAGTTCTTCCATGTATAGTTAGCGCTTGAATACCTGTATCCTGTAATTTCTCAGCGATTTCAACAATGTTCTTACTTTTATCATCCCATCCTAATCGTGTTTTTACCGTGACCGGAATATTTACTGCCTGAACTACCTTTCGAGTCATTTCAATAAATTTTGGAACATCTTTCATCATTCCTGATCCGGCACCCCTGTTTGCAATTTTTTTTACAGGACATCCAAAATTCAAATCAATCAAATCTGGCTGATAACGTTCAACAATTTTTGCAGCCGCCACCACTGGCTCAATTTCATTGCCATATATTTGAATGCCAATTGGTCGTTCATAGTCAAATATTTCAATCTTTTTAAAGCCCTTTTTAGCCCCTCGTATTAAACCATCAGCATTAACAAATTCAGTGTACATTAAATCTACTCCATGTTCTTTACACAGCACTCTAAATGATGGATCCGTTACATCTTCCATTGGTGCCAGTAAAACGGGAAAAGAATCAAATTCTATTTTGCCAATCTTCAACAAATTTATTGTACTTTTAATTGAATTTGCAAAGTTAATAAATGGCTATTAATTATTTCACACAATCAACAGCTGCATTTCGCTTATTTTTTGCCTTATTTATAATGGTAATCGTTTTTTTGATTGTGCTTCTGATAGGAACAATTGCAGGAATTTTCATATTTGATGTCAACATTTTTGAAGCAGAAAATGTTTTTAATGATTTAAGTAATCCTGCAAACTTATCCATTATCAAATATTTTCAAATCATTAACTCATTGGGTCTTTTTGTTATTCCTCCGTTTGTTATCGCTGCATTTTACTCCAAAGATATCATCCAATATCTATCATTAAAAACGTATCCCAATATTACAGAGTTATTATTGGTTATCATTTTAATAATTAGTGCTGTTCCCGGAATCAATCTTCTTGCAGAAATTAACAACAATATCCAATTACCTGATTTTATGGAACCCGTGGAAACCTGGATGCGGGCGAGTGAATAGGAGGCCATGAAACTAACTGAATCATTTCTAAAAGTACATTCCATAGGAGATTTTCTTGTGAACATATTAATGATAGCCATAATTCCAGCTATTGGCGAGGAGCTCCTTTTTAGAGGAATAATACAAAAATTATTGATTGAATGGACACGTAAAACCTGGCTTGGTATAGTCCTCACAGCTATTATTTTCAGTGCAATTCATTTCCAATTCTATGGATTTATACCCAGATTTTTGTTGGGAATGCTATTTGGTTACTTATTGATCTGGAGTAAAAATATCTGGCTACCCATATTTGCCCATTTCATTAATAATGGAACGGCTGTTTTCGTTGCATTTCTAATCTCAAAAAATAGTATTACCAAAGAAGCTGAGACAGTCGGAAGTACGGGAGACTCTTTAATTTATGGCGTCTTCAGCCTGATGATATGCGGATTCCTCCTGTTCTTGTTGTTCAAGAAAACTCATAGAGTATTGTAAACGTTTTTCTGCAGCCTTACCAGAAGCTTCAAATCGGATTTCATCATCATCCTCCCCCTCTGACATTTTTTTCTTTTCTGACTTTCTGTAAACATATACAACACCATACTCAGCTGACTTTTCTCTTTTCAACTTCGCACTATATTTTGAAAAAGTATCTTCGATTTCATTCCACGCATTTAGTATAATCTCATCAGCTTCTGTTCTTAACTCTGCTACCCTGGCCAAAGCTCTT
>PKSZ01000067.1 GCA_002869425.1 Marinilabiliales bacterium | reverse complement strand
TGATATTGATGAACAGTTGTTTATGCAGAATTTGATGTTCTTTTTTATTTCATCGCTATTGCTTACCTCAAATAAAGTTTCTCCAAATATTTTTTTGTATTCTGATAATTTATAGCCATAAAGCCGTGTAAAACTATCGTTTATCCATTCCAAATTGCCTTTTTCATCCGTTATAAGGATCGCATTATCTGTTTCGCTGGCTACCAGAGAAAGTTTTTCAAGCTCCTGATTAACAGCAAATAGTTGGTCTGCCTGGGCCTGTATTTCTTCTTTTTGCTGTACTACTTCAGATGTTCTTTCATCTACAAGCTTTTCAAGATGGTTCTGATATTCAGAAAGTTTTTTATTTGTAACCTGAAGGTCGGCACTTATTTCTTCAACTTTATTAAAAGCAATGCTAAATCTTTTGGATATGAGATAAGATTGAGAAAAGATATATATTACCAATCCATATGGTGCAATATAAAGAGTATGTATTACGCCCATACTTCTCAGAATATCGTTAATGCCTGTTCCATATAGAACCAGCATTCCTAAAAGGGCAAGGAATGCTCCTGTTCTTTTATTGATGATTGCCTTCGGTAAGACATAGAATATCAGGTAGCTACCCCCAATAATCATATAGGCTATGTATATTAACTTTAGCTTGGTGTAAACAATTAATGGAAAGCAAACAACACTAGTAACCATTAGGAGTCCAACACTCATAAATGCAATTAAAAATATTTTGTTGAATTCCTTTCTGAAAAGACTGAGAAAGAACACAATAATAAATGCAACAGATACATAGGCCGAAATATATTCTAACTTAGACAGTAGTTCCCACGATATATCTGGTAGCCAGAATTTAATGATTCTTTCATCTGTTGTTGTGATTCGTAGTACCATTAGGAGACTAAAAATACCAAAGTATAGATTGGATATTTCTTTTCTTCTCAGGAAGAAGAGTAAGAAATGGTATATTGCCATAATGAGTATAATTCCTGTAATCAGGTATATCTCTGCAAGTCTGCGATCTTTGTATGCACTGATATTATCAAAACTTCCAAATTTTAGGGGTTCAAGTATTCCTGCCTTTATGTGGTGAAAATTAGATACCTGAACTACGATGTCTAATGTACAAGTACCTCCTTTTCTATAATCTTTACAAAGTTCTTTAATATTGATGGCTTTGGTTAAAGAAAGAAATTCGGGTTCTGCATTCTTTTTCTTTTTGGCAACTTTTCCGTTCTGCATAATTAACTTACCGTTAATCCACAGTTTATAAGCTGTTTCCAAATATCTAAGTTTGATGCCGTAGTTGTAACCATTATCCAGAACTTTAACTTGAAGTCTGTAGGTTGCATATCCCTCGCCGGAAAGACTTTTATGCTTTTGTGACCCCTTAGTCCATATTGATGGAACGACAATATAATCAATAGAATCCCTTGGGTATGTGAAATCCTGAGGGTATAGAAGCTGATTCCAATAAAACTCCCATTCTCCATCTAGATTGACCAGTTCTTTATCAAAATCGTATTGGGTTAAATCAAGACATCCTTTTTGAGCCAAAACTTGCTTATCTTCAGATTTAGCATTTAGTGAAAGACTCAAAGTGAAAACAAAACAAAAGAATATTGAAATGAAGATTTTTACTTTATGCATT
The DNA here is from genome assembly GCA_002869425.1 of Marinilabiliales bacterium. Lineage (GTDB taxonomy): Bacteria > Bacteroidota > Bacteroidia > Bacteroidales > BM523 > BM523. The sequence continues at coordinate 2,418 of PKSZ01000067.1, read as the reverse complement.
CTGCAAATTTATATATCTCTTTTGAATACGTAATTAAACTTAGGTTGTTTCTATAAAAAATGTAATATTAAATTTTAGGTGTCAATTATGTATAAAATACACTATTTCATCAATTTAATGTGTTTATATTTTTTTTTATATAACCATTTTCATACTTTTACCTGAGTTACAAGAACCTATGAGTATCTAAATGAATCTGGATACAGCGTACAGCTTGTTTGAGAAACTTGATTCGGATAATCTTTGCTTTGGTTACCAAGGTCATTTCAATGATGAAATCACCAACCGGGTAATTGATTTGAACGAGGAGAATATTAGTCATAGAGGAGAACTAACTTCGATGAAGAAGAAAGTTTCTTTTTTGATGGCAGAATGTTTTCAGAATATTGTCCGTCATGGTGAATCAACAGCGAAGAAAATAAAGAAGAAAGTAGGGAAAGGACTATTTCTTACCCGAAATATTGGTGATTCATTTTTGATCTCATCTGCAAATCTTATTGAAAATTCTGAAATTTCTTCCCTCAAAATAAAACTAGACCAGGTTAACTCTCTGGGAAAAGATGAATTGAAATCTTTATATCTTGATATTTTACAAAATGAAGGTATCTCTAATAAAGGTGGTGCTGGATTGGGGTTGATCGAGATGGCTAGAAAATCGGGACAGAAATTGGAGTTTCATTTTGAAAAATACGATGAGAATTTTTCATTTTTTTATTTGCAGATATGTCTTCAGAAAAAAGATGCTCAAAAGATTAGGCGAATACCAATCAAAGAAGCCATAGGTTTTCATGTTGATATGAAAGAACATAATGTTCTGCTTATTCATAAAGGAAATTATTCTCAGGATAGTATCATGCCAATACTTACAATGATTGAGGATAATCTGCATAGCCAATCGGAACAAACCATTGTTAAGAAAAGGGTGTACCATATTATGGTTGAAATTTTGCAGAATATCAGTCTTCATTCATTTGGTCACGATGGTATTAAACAAGGATTATTTCTTGTAGGAAAGCAGAATGGGAATTATGTAATCAGTGCAGGGAATTTTATTGAAAGTAAAAAGGTGAAAAAATTCAGTTCACAGCTGGAGGCAGTTGCTGAACTTGATAGACCGGCACTTAAAGAAATGTACCTTGATAAATTGATAGAAGAGAGACAGGAGCATATTAACAGTGCAGGTCTTGGTCTTATTGATATAGCACGTGAAAGCTCGGATAATCTAAGATATAAATTCTATAAAGTTGATGATGAAAGGCACTTTTTTGTGCTTAGTGTTCGTGTAAGCTTCAATATGAAGAAAAAATGATTGAATATTTGTTTATCAAGAAACAGGATGATAGTCCGGAAATAATTCTGGATAGAAAAAATGGATTGATTAAGATTGAGGGGAAATCAATACCTGAAAATGCCAGTAAACTATATGAGCCTGTTTTTGAATGGTTGAGCGAATATGTCAAATCGCCGCAAAATACAGAGGTTCAGATTAATCTGGAATACTTTAATACATCAACAGCACGAAGATTACTGGAGATATTCAGACAACTCGAGCCCTTATCTAAACTTAAAGATGTAAAAATTGTTTGGTTTTATCATGCTGAGGATGAGCTTATTCACAGTAAAGGCAAAGATATGCAGACAATCGTTCAAATACCTATTGAGCTTAAAGAGTTTTCATAATATTTTCTCTGCAATAATCCAGTAGAAAACTTTCAACATTAGATTATCTTAAAAAATACAGTCAGGTTGCTTTGTAAAGCAAGCCATGAAATAGTTTAACGAGAGTTCGGTATAAGCAAACATAGTAATTTTATCGATACGTATCATAAAGAGGATTTTGGTTAAAAGTCTGAATTCCAATACTTTAATTAATTTATAATGCTTCTTTATTTACTTAATAATCAGATGAGTATTTTATATCGAATTCACCTAAAAATAGAAGTTTTAACAAATATTACTTGCTAATTTTGCAAAGAATTCAACTATTATTTATTTTTGATTGCACTCATTTAAGAATCTTACTATGAAAAAGTTACTTATTCTATTAGCTATATTTATAACAGCTACGAGTCTTTATGCACAATATGAAGCAAAGGGTATTATTTATCTAGGTTGGCAAGGATCAACCAATCATATTAAAAATGCTTACTCTACGCATGATGTGGATAATAATTTCACTTTTTATAACGACGGTTTTATGTATAATTACGTGGACTGGCGAATGGGTATTTATAATGGAAATAATGTTGGAGAGGTTGACCTTTCTGGTATAGCATATGCATTTGTAGGTTTGATTTACATGATTGATGATAAGCCTTTTAGAGAAAACACAGGGAAATTAAGACAATTACCGAAAAATTTTGCGGGCTATGAAGGTACTGGTGCTGATTGGTATCTTTGCCAAATGGATTGGGCATT
>PKSZ01000587.1 GCA_002869425.1 Marinilabiliales bacterium | reverse complement strand
GCCTTTATTTAGGTTAGAATGAGAAAACGTATTTGTCCCTTTTTTGGAGAATTGCCCGGCAATTAATGAAAACCCTTGTATCATAAGTTAATGGAAAGCTAAACCCTAAAGAATATTAGGGTTTAGCTATGTAAATTATATGATTTCAGCAAAATATTTGTAAAAGAGAGGAATTGTTTTAATTCCATTGTAGAATTGCTCCAATGGGTAGTTTTCATTGGGTGAATGAATTGCGTCTGATTCAAGACCAAAACCCATAAGAAGACTCTTGGTTCCTAATTTTTCTTCGAAAGTTGAAATAATTGGAATACTACCGCCACTTCTAACAGGGATTGGTTTTTTGTCAAATACATCCATATAGGCTTTCTCTGCAGCTTTATATGCGGGTAGGTCGATTGGACAAACATAACCTTGTCCGCCATGAAGCATATTCACTTTAACATCAACACAAGCCGGTGCTATTTTTTCAAAATGATTTTTAAACAATTGGGCAATTTTCTCGTGATTCTGATTGGGAACAAGTCTGCTTGAAATTTTGGCATAGGCTTTAGAAGGAAGAACTGTTTTGGCTCCTTCACCTGTGTAGCCACCCCATATTCCGCAAACATCAAAAGATGGACGTATACCTGTTCTTTCAATGCTTGTATAGCCTTTTTCTCCATGTAACTCTTTAATGCTCAATGCATTTTTGTATTCATTTTCATCAAAAGGAGCTTTGTTAAGGAGTTTTCTTTCTTCATCAGAAACTTCAATAACATCCTCATAAAATCCCGGAATGGTAATTTTATTGTTTTCATCCGTCATGGAGGCAATCATTTTTGCAAGAATGTTTATTGGGTTTGCTACAGCTCCTCCAAAAAGACCAGAGTGAAGGTCTCGACTTGGTCCGGTAACTTCAACTTCCCAATAAGAAAGACCTCTTAAGCCTGTTGTAATTGTAGGAACATCAGGTGCAATCATTCCTGTGTCTGAAACCAGGATCACATCTGATTTAAGCAATTCTTTATGTTTATCACAAAAATCTCCAAGACTTGGCGAACCTATCTCTTCTTCTCCTTCGATCATAAATTTAACATTACATGGTAATGTACCTGTATTAATCATGAGCTCAAAGGCTTTGATGTGCATAAAAGATTGTCCTTTATCGTCGTCTGCACCTCTTGCATAAATAATACCATCTCTTATTTCCGGTTCAAATGGGGGTGATTTCCATAAATCAATCGGATCAACCGGCATTACATCATAGTGGCCATAAACCAAGACTGTAGGTTTGGATGGATCAATTATTTTTTCTGCGTATACAACCGGGTTACCAGCGGAAGGCATTACTTCTGCTTTTTCTGCTCCTGCTGCAAGTAGCATTTCTTTAAGCTTGTCAGCTGTTTTAACCATGTCAGGTTTATGATCTGCAATTGAACTGATAGAAGGGATTCTAATAAGTTCAAAAAGTTCGTCTAAAAACCTTTGTTTGTTTTCTTCAATGTAATTAACGATATGTTCCATAATCAATATTCATGTTTTTATTTAGGAGCATAAATATAATGAATATCTATGGAATATCATATTGCAGAAGCAATACTTAAGCTTTAAGTTCGTCCATGTGTTTGGCTGCGTAATCCAACTGATCGAACCAATCTTGTCCAAATCTCCTGATGAGAGGTTCTTTGAGAAACTGATACAATGGAATGCTATGCTTTTCACCTTTAATTAATGCAGACTTACAAATATCCCATTTGTTGTAGTTTACAGCTGTAAAGTCTTTGTATTCTTTGACTCTTACAGGATAAAGATGACATGAGATGGGCTTTTGCAGGTCAGAATTGCCATTTTCAAAGGCTTTTTCAATTGCACATTGTGTTATGCCATTTTCGAAAGTTACATACGCACATTCTTTGTTATTTATCAGGCTTGTAACATTATCGTGATCAGAATCAGTGTAAAATACACCGTCTTGTTCAATCTTCTTTTTTCCTTCTGCAGATAAGTAAGACGAGATTTTTTTATGATTTTTTTCCAGATATTCAATTTCATCATTAGTTAATGGTGCTCCGGAATCACCTTCAATACAGCATGATCCTTTACAGCAAGATAAATCACAAATGAAATGAACCTCCAGTAAATCCAGACTAATTAATGTATCCTCAATTTGAAGCATAAACTTTTCTTCCTTGATAAATGCCATTACTTCATAATTAGTATAGAAGAGTGGCTACTTATAAGTGGAAATAAATTCTTCAACCTTATCAACCATTTTGCTTGATCCTGAAACAAACGGGACCCTTTGGTGTAAGCTTTTTGGAGATAGTTCAAGTATTCTGTTTCCTCTTCCGTCAGTTGCTTTTCCGCCAGCTTGTTCTGCTAAGAAAGCTATGGGATTACATTCATATAACAGTCTTAATTTTCCATTTGGAGCACTGTCTGTCATTGGATATATATAAATACCTCCTTTGATAAGATTCCTATGGAAGTCTGCAACAAGAGAGCCAATGTAACGAGAAGTATAAGGTCTGTTGGTTGCGCTGTCTTTTTCCTGACAGTATTTAATATATTTTTTAATACCATCATGAAACTTCAGGTAATTACCTTCATTAATGGAGTATATTTTTCCTTCCTTGGGTGTAACCATATTGGGATGCGATAGGCAGAATTCTCCAATAGACGGGTCCAGTGTAAAACCTGTTGTGCCAAGTCCTGTAGTATATACAAGCATTGTGGATGATCCATAGATTACGTATCCGGCAGCAACTTGTTTGGTTCCTGGCTGTAAAAAATCTTTTTCTTCGGCAAAATTCCCAGGTTCAGTAATTCTTCTGTAAATGGAAAAAATGGTTCCGATTGAAACGTTTACATCAATATTTGATGATCCATCTAATGGATCCAGACAAACTACATACTTTGCGTTTAATGACAGGTTGTCGTTATAAGTAATAATTTCTTCATTCTCTTCAGATGCAATACCACAACACATACCACTTGTCTTCAAGGCTGAAATAAATTGCTCATTGGCAAAAATATCCAACTTTTTTACTTCTTCTCCCTGGACATTTTCAACACCAGCAGCTCCAAGAATATCTACTAATCCAGCTTTATTAACCTCTCTGTGAACGATTTTGGCAGCAACTCCAATGTCGCTTAATAGCCTGCTTAATTCTCCTTTCGCATAAGGAAATGCAGATTGCTTCTGCATTATAACTTCGTTTAAAGTAACTGCAAATGTCATGTTGTTTCTTTTTTTACAAAATTACTTGAAATTGTTTAAAGATTAATGAAAGCTTCATGGAAGATTAAAGTAATCCAGAACATTACTGAATCTTAAGATATATTTCTATATATTTGTAACTTGGGTAAGTTTGTTAAATGTCTTTAGCCCTGCACCCCAAAATAATTCACAATTTTTTCAGATAGGATTTTGCTGTGGTTTTCGTATGATTCCTTTGTCCATCCTGCTACGTGTGGTGTTAAAATGATCTTCCCATTGCTTATGTATTTGTGTAGCTTATCCCAAACGGGGTTATCTGAAAGGCTTTCAAAATCTATCCCTTCATATTCAAACACATCAAGGGCAGCGCCAAGGATTTTACCTTGATCAATGGCTTTAAACAGGGCGCTTGTTTTTACGATTTTTCCTCTTGATGTATTCATCAGGAAAAAGGGTTTACGCATACGATTAATAAATTGTTCATCAATGTAATAATGATTTTCTTCACTATAGGGTATGTGCACACTTACTATGTTAGCGCTATCATAAACTTCTTCCAGTGTGCTCTCTTTTATTGTATTGGAACCAAAGTTGTTTTTGTATTTGTCATGTGCAAAAATTTGCGCTTGAAATAAAGTTAATCTTTTGGCAAATGCTGAACCTGTATGACCAAAACCAATAATCCCAATGTTTTTGTCTTGTAGCTGAACACCCCAATTTTCATTTCTATGCCAAAGGCCATTCTGGATTTCAATGCTGGATTTCACAATATTATTCAACAAGGCGAATAATAGTCCGGTAGAATGTTCTGCGACTGAAATACTGTTTCCTTCAGGTGAGTTAAAACATTGGATATCTTTCTTTTT